>NZ_JBQSVH010000002.1:0-228277 GCF_052376135.1 Psychrobacter sp. AOP7-C1-14
TCAAAACTGAAAAAACAATAAGCAGTTTTTAAGGTTCAATATTCTTCACCAACACTTAGTTTAGACATCAAGCTTTATAACCAAGAACGGTATAACCAAATAAATCATCAAGTGGCTTATTTGGTTTTTTTATGAGAAGTTTTACACCCCATAAGCTAATACTTTTCTACATAAAACTAGAAATCTAAAACTTTTATCACATCGTAAGCTGGTGTTTCATATGGGTGCGCCTCTTTTAACGCAGCAATAGTAGCATCGATAAATGCTTCATCAACAACCATTTCAACTCGCCATTCATTGACCGTTTCTAAACTATCCTGTGTCCCAATATGCGGTTCACTACCTGATAAGGGCACAAACTGACCAGTTCCTTGTATCTGCCAACAGCATTGCTCATAGTCTCCGATTTTACCAGCACCAGCAGTAAACAGAGCAGACTTTACTTGGTCTAACGCTTCATCAGGAATAAACACGGTCAACTTATACATCGATTTACCTCATTAAATAGTTTGAAACCTCAATCTATTAGTTCTTAGATAAGGAAGGATGATCGGTCCATATATAACGTAGCAGCCAGTCTTTGGCGTCACCTGCATAATCAATACCAATACGCGTGCGCAATGATACTGGAGGTTGGCAATCATCATCCTCTATCCAAACAGCTGATGTCGGAGAGATAGGTTTGCCATATAGATCCCGATCGATTTGCAAGCGTTTGGTTAATTTGCCAGGGCCTGCGAACTGCCTAGGATGTGTAAACTGCTTATCTGGACTGAGCTGCTGTTCTTCAATCAGACGGTCACTATCATCGGTCAAAAAACCGGCGCGAATCAGTACCGATTCAGGCGACTCTTTAGAGCCACTAATAAAATTTAGCATATGATGCACACCGTAGGTCAAATAGACATAAAACACACCGCCTTGCTCATACATAATCTCTGTGCGTGCCGTTCGAGTGCCTGCATGTGAGTGACAGGCGTGATCATCTCGACCAATATAGGCCTCGGTCTCAGAGATACGCATACGCAATATTTTTTCTGATCCATCGCTATCGGTTAGTTTTCGACATAAGACCTTACCAATCAGATCAGCAGCGACCACGCAGGTGGGGCGAGTAAACCAGTTAGGCTCTAAAATAATTGATGAAGCAATAGACATTAGCTAAACCTTTTCTTATTTTTATGGTCTAATTAATATGAATAAGTACTCATAAATTAGCACAAAAGTAAGATAAGGTATCGAGGATAGTGTTGGCGCTATGTTTGATTTTTTATACGAGCTAAACAACAAACCTGTGCCTAAAGAGTGATACTGGTTGGTTGATAAATAAACGAGAATTACAGTCTGTTATAAGTAGTCTGTTAATAGGTTTAGAGCGCAAAACAACTGGTTCCGCTAGAGTATACATTAGGATGACCAATCTGGTGCTTTCGCTGGTTCGACACCCTACATGGGAACTATACTCTCAAATAATAGACTCATGCTAATCAAATAGCTTTTCAACAAACAGTTCATAATTAAAATCACCTTCTCTATCCATAAACTCTGGATTCAAAACGCCTGTATTCGGATATAGAATTGCCCACCAATTCTTATCAGGAGATAGTCTATCAATTTCAGCGCTTACAGCCATGCTAGACTGTATCGGCAAACCTGAAAAATCATTTGTTATTAAATGTGCCAAAAGTTCTTTGATTTTCTGTTTTTCCTGTTCTTCATTTAATTTAGAACCGTTAAATACCTCATCAAAAAACTCGTCGTGCTTTAACTTAAGGTTTCCATCAATCTCATCAACGTAGTCGTTAGTCCAGAAAATTAAATCACTCCAATATCGATATGGAGAAATTCGACTGATTTCATCCAAAACTTTGTCATCTTCTTGCTCACTTAAAGTATTTGATAATAACTTATCAATAAGAATGGTCGTTTTTTCTCTAATTTCTTCTTGTTTCATATTATTTTCGTCTCAGAATAATTTAGTCAAAACCATTTAACATAACGTTCGTAACGACTCATACTATCAATTTCATGGTATATAAATTTATACCTAATGTTAGTATTCCGATGCCTGTATAGCGCACCGATCACTAATGGAATATTTATGGTAAGTACACCATGAAGTACACTGCGACTGTTTCAGTGAGCAAAGCCGTTGATACTATTAGCCCATAGCCAAAGATTCAAGTCCTCACTAGGGAACCATAATAAATATAATGCAATAAAAAAACTGAGCACATGGCTCAGTTTTTTATTACACGCTAAGTATCAGCTACTTATTTTAATGGTACACCAATACGGTCAGCGACTTCTTCATAAGCTTCGATGACATCACCTAATGACTGACGGAAACGGTCTTTATCAAGTTTCTTCTTAGTGTTCTTATCCCAGATACGGCAACCATCTGGTGAGAACTCATCACCTAATACGATACGGTCATGGAATACGCCAAATTCTAGTTTAAAATCAACTAGAATTAAATCACCTGCATCAAACAACGCCTTCAATACATCGTTAACTTGATAAGTTAGCTCTTCCATCTTTGCCAACTGCTCTTTGGTCGCCCAATCAAGAGAGACAGAAAGTGATTCGTTGACCATCGGATCACCTAGCGCATCATCTTTATAAAAAAGCTCATAAGTTGGCGGCGTCAGTGCCTGACCTTCTTCTAAGCCTAAACGACGTACCAAACTACCAGCTGCAAAGTTACGCACCACGCACTCTACAGGAATCATATCCAAGCGTTTAACCAATACTTCGTCGTCAGATAATTGCTTCTCGAAATGTGTTTCGATACCAGCATCAGACAGCTTTTGCATGATAAAAGCATTAAAGCGGTTATTAACCACACCTTTACGTGCCAGTTGTTCGATGCGCTTACCATCAAGCGCTGAGGTATCATCACGGAAGTGCAAAATCAGAAGATCATTGTCTTCTGTTTCATAGACAGATTTGGCTTTACCTTTATACAGCAGTTGTTGCTTTTGCATTATGGGGGTTCCTGTTCGTTCAAGCTTATGTGGTAAAAACGCGCAGCTACCGCTGACTGATGTAAGGTACATGGTTTGCGGCTGTGATAAAAAACGCAAAAGTCAGCGATATAGATAAGGGAATAAGTTTAGTTCGAAGTGTTGCTAACAGCACGCTGAGGTTTTGGCAGCTGATACTGATTGCCAGATTCATTTTGTAGTTTGAGCGTGTTCGCCCCAGCATTCGGTGTTGAATACAAAGGCACAAAAGGCGCCGTTTCTTGAGCAGCAGGTAGCTCTATCGGTGCAAGCTTTTTGCTTTGTTGGTAATCTAAGCTACCGTTGTCACGCTTACCAAGCAAGTTTTTAGTCGCTTGACAGCCACTCAATACCAAAGTGCTACCCAAAACCAAGGTCAGCATGGCTGGAAATAATTTTGTCGTTGATGATACTTTCATCATGTTGTCTCTCTGAATTAGCAGTTATTGCTTATTTAAGCGATTGACTTGTCCTGATAAGTTGACCTGCTGCTAGTCGAATGATGGGCATTAAACTAGCAACAAACCTCAAGTCACTGAAGATCAGTTTATCGTATGTTTGCTCGAATCAAAGCTTCATCAATCGTCGCATGATGCTGTTCCGCTAACCAGACTAATGGTAAGCGAATACCTTTATCGATAATGCCCATTTTATGCAGCGCATACTTTGCTGGAATAGGACTTGACTCGATAAACAGGTCACGGTGCAGATGTTTGACCACGTCATGGATTTTACCAGCCGTTTCAAAATCACCACGCAAACCCGCAGCGAAAGTCTCGCTCATGGCTTTTGGCGCTACGTTAGCCGTGACTGAAATATTGCCCTTGCCACCTACTTTCATTAGATCAAACGCAGTGCCGTCGTCACCAGACAACACAACCATTCTATCGCCAACGGCTTTAATCAATTGCTCACCGCGACCGACAGATCCTGTCGCATCTTTGATAGCAACGATATTATCGATATCACACAAACGCTCAACCGTTTCTTGAGCAATATCAACCACTGTGCGTCCAGGCACGTTATACAACATTTGCGGTATATTTACGGCTTTAGCAATGGCTTGATAATGTTGGAACAGACCTTCTTGTGGCGGCTTATTGTAGTAGGGAGCAACGAGCAACGCACAGTCTGCACCTGCATCAGCAGCATCCTGAGTCAACTTGATAGCTTCCATCGTGTTATTGGCACCTGTGCCAGCGATGACTGGTACACGACCTTTGACATGCTGAACAAAATAGCGAATGACATCGCTATGCTCTTGCATAGATAGGGTCGCTGATTCACCAGTAGTACCAACAGCCACAAGGCAATGCGTACCCTGCTCAATCTGCCAATCTATGAGATCTGCGAGACGTTTATAGTCGACCGTGCCGTCAGGGTGCATGGGCGTTACCAAAGCTACCATTGAGCCTTGTAGTCGGGTTTTTATCTCGTCGTATGCTGTGCTCATAACCGTGCCTTACTGTATTATCCTAGCTTTTATTAAAGCTGTCACATGATAGGTCGTTTGCAAGTGGCCATTGCTTTATATGTGTTGAACAACGCTGATGGCGTAACTTGCTTGATGTTAATGCTGTGTCTCTATTTACTATAATAGCGTTTGTGTCATAAATCATTATATATACAAATCGATATCGTGATGGCACGCTACCAAAAGTAATGGGCGTACTTACCAACCGATAGAAATACAATAATAAGAGTGCTCGTTAGTGTAGCATATTTTGATTTGACCGCTATCAATCAATTAGCAGTCAATACATAAATTTAATACCCAAAAAAACGCGCATTATTTTTTGCTGAAATATATAAAACTTGGCCAAAAACCCTGAAAATAAACAATCGTACTACTAAAGAAGCAGTTTAGCGTAATCAATGTGCGCTGATAAGTCTCTTATGTAATATTAACGAATCGTCAACACATCGATAGTAGGTCGATAGAATCGAAAAGGCAACCCTCTCGTACCGATGCCGCTACTGACAAATATCTGTGCATTTGCATGTTGGTACAAACCACGCTGCTTGCCCATACGACTGTTATAGAACAACACCGATTGCTCACTACTTCGTCGAATATCGTTCTGCTTTTGAGCCAGCAATATGTTTTTTTGAATAGCTTTTGCAGCGCCAGTTATCAATAAAGGACGTGGCTGTAAAGATTTTGGTAGATCACTGATACTATCAAATCTTGAAGCCAAAATAATAACGGGACTGGTGGCATTGGCAATTTCTGTTCCAAGCGCTGCTTTATCAGCCGCCTCTGACGTGACGATATCTGTTGGCTTCTTAGGCATATCTTGCCAGCCACAAAGTACCGCTACTAGTGAGTTTATCTTTGAATGGTCTTGCTCAATGTTATCTGACTTATTGCTTTTAGAATTTGGTTGACTGGTGACTGACTGCTCATTTGTCGCTCTCGCACATCTGAGTGGCAACGACGTACATTGCTGACCGATATATTTGATATCAAGTACGTCAAAAGTACTGGCCAATGTATCCTCTAATAGTGGCTGACCTTGTTTGGTCGTATTCATAGACTGGTAACACAAGTCCGAGGTACTCATGACTGTATAAACAGGTTTATTAACCCCTTTGAACAGCATTAACTGACCTACTAAATCTGCGCTTGGATAGTATAGCCAGTCGCCAGTAATTAGTACGGCATCTGCTGATAAGGCATTGATAGTAGAGACCAGCTTACGAATATGACGCGGCTTACCGCCATATATTCCTATGCGTAAGTCTGCCAGTACCGCAACTTTGAGCGGTGTAGACAAATCTAAATCAATATAATGTTGTTCTAATCGTAAACGGTTGGGTTGCACAATGACAGTATAAAAATATAAACCCATCATCAGTATTGCCATCAGTACAGTAGGTAGAGACAGCTGTGCCAGTATCAGGCCCTGTGACCAAACCATGATAAGCAATATTGCCCAAACGGGCATTGTGTAAGCGGCATAATACAATGCTAGCTTTACCCAAATACGCATAAAACGATTGGTAGGATTGGCATTAAACGTTTGTAGCCCTGACCACAGTGCAATGTACGCTAGCAATCCTGCTGACGTCGTTGTAATAAGCGTATGTAGAGCGGGGTCAGTCATAATTACCTAGCGGTTGCATAATGGTACGAGCCTACTAAGCGACTCGGGCCACCTTAGAGCGTATTGATTGATCAATAACTCACTTAACGAATGGATTGCTATTGAGGTCGCACTCTTAGCTGTTTGATAAAAAACCAAACATTATAGAGGTCGACCTCCATGATAGACAAGCACAATTATTGACGTGCGCGCTGCCTTTATATGCTTAACCATATTCTAAGCCAAATAATTAGCACCATTAACAGTCACGCTTTAATCATGACACCTATTCAATACGTAAACCAATAATAGCAGGAATGCCTTGGCGTATAACTTCTATAGTGACCACGCCTTTTTTAGGAAGAGAAGAGATAGCACCTGAAAAGTCTGCCACTGTTTCGATCGGATTTTGATGAAAATTAGTAATGACATCGCCTGCCAGAATCCCTGAGCGCGCAGCCAATCCAGTAGGATCCACTGTGGTAACCAATATGCCTGTTTTATTATCCACAGCTATTTCTGCTTGTTCATCTGCCGTCAACTCGCGTAAACGCAGGCCCAACTGTACATCATCATTTTGCTCATCACCACTCTGTGCTCTTACATCATTAGGCGCATAAGCAAGCTTACCGCTAATCATCATCTGCTTACCATCACGCTGAATCCGTGCACGGAAGGAGTCACTTGGGCGCGCCCGATTGAGCAAATTCAGCAAATCGGATGCTTCCATGATTTCTACATCATTGTATTGCAAAATGATATCACCAGATTTGAGGCCTGATTTTTGTGCTGGCGAATCTGGCGATACACGAGTCAGTAAGGCACCTTGAGGGCGTTCTAAATTGTAAGCTTCAGCCAAATTACGATCGATATCTTGTGGATAAACCCCTAGATACGCACGCGCTACTTCACCATCGTTCTTTAACTGCTCATAGATATCCATGGCAGCATCAATCGGGATCGAGAATGACAGTCCCATATAACCGCCAGTACCACTGAAAATACGTGAATTAATACCAATCACTTCACCGCGCTGGTTAAATAGGGGCCCGCCAGAGTTACCTGGGTTTAGTGCCACATCTGTCTGGATAAACGGCACACTGGTCTCACGCGAGAAGCTACGCGACTTGGCACTAACAATACCAGCAGAAGCTGAATAGTCAAAACCAAATGGCGAACCGATTGCCAATACTGGCTCCCCTACTTTTAGACCACTTGAGTCACCAATAGGCAATGCAGGAAATTGATTGCCCTCAACTTTTAACACGGCCACATCTGAGCGCTCGTCACTACCAACCAAAGTTGCATCAAGCTCGGTTCTATCATTGAGCGTCACAGTGATTTTGTCCGCACCTGCGATGACATGATGATTGGTCAGCATATAACCATTGGAGGTGATAAAAAAAGCCGTACCATAAGCATGTTCAATCGCTGGCGTCGCGACTCGATCTGGAATACGCAGTCGATCACCAAAGAACTGACGCAATACTTCAGCAGTTTGAGCCTTAGCAAGCTCAGCTTCACTAATCGTTTTGGTGACATTAACGCGTGCAACTGCTGGCGTGACCTGTTGCACCAAACCAGAGAAGTCAGCCGTAGTGACTGCAGCCTGAGCACTGTTTATCGTCGTGACATTAATACTAGCGAACATCGCTGTACTGACAGCGAGTCCCAAGGCACTACGTTGTAACCAGCGCTGCATATTGGCGGTGGTCTGTCCTTTGAACATATTGATAGGCATTTTGTCCTCCATATGATTAATCGCTGTTGTCCACAGCCACATTATGATTGTCAGCGATCAGTATATGCCATTTTATGGTGCTAACAATATTACCCTGTGCGTGACGTGCACACCCAACGCAGCTACTGTATGATAAATAAAAACTTAAATCATTGCGCTAAGACTTTTTACATAGTGCAGGATAGCCCACGGCAGCGTTATTTTATATAGGTCTTATACATTTTTATGGCTGCAAGATAGCTTTTTAGCAGGTACGGCTTACATCAGCTTGAAATAAAATCATGGTATGATGTCAAACCAAATATTTTACTAAACAAACAAAAGTTAGTCTTTTTATAAGGCTGTTTATTACAGGATTATAAACTGACTATCATCACTCTTGTTTTCCATCTTTTGCATTTCTAGAATATTATTATTTATCTAGAAGCGCTTTTGTCTTTGCTACTTTATCGTAGTTATATCATATCTAGCTTATGCTGTGATTCCACGATGGCTATCCGTGCGACGGCCTAGCTACAATAGAAACGAATGACAACCTATAGCTACATACACGATAGCAACTATCTTATAACTGCTATCGATAGATATAAAATATGACAAGATTATAAAAGGATTAATTTATGGATACCGCCCTTTTGCTATCCGGCGTGGTTGGGATTGGCATTGCCGCCCAATGGTTGGCTTGGTATTTAAAGCAACCATCCATTTTATTTTTATTACTGATTGGTATTATCGTCGGTCCGGTGCTGGGTGTATTTGACCCAGATTTAGTATTGGGCGAGTTGATGTTTCCTTTCATCTCTTTGGGCGTAGCGATTATCCTATTTGAAGGCTCGTTAACGCTAGAGTTCGATGAGATTAAGCAACATGGTACCGTGGTACAGATGTTGGTATCAGTCGGTGTACTGATTACTATCGCTATCGTGGCACTATCGACTTATTTACTATTCGATGTCGATCCGCTGATTGCTCTGCTCTTCGGTGCATTGGTCTGTGTGACTGGGCCAACAGTGATTATGCCGCTGCTGCGTAGTGTACGCCCTAACAAAACCATTTCCAACATCTTGAAATGGGAAGGTATTATCATTGATCCAATCGGCGCTATCGCTGTGGTATTGGTTTATGAGTACATTATCTCAGGCGGCGAAGCCAGTAGCATTCTACTATTTGCTAAGATTGTTGTATTGGCTACTGCAATGGGTATGGCCGGCGCTTGGCTACTTGCGTTCCTTATGCGCCGTCATATGATTCCTGAGTTCTTGCGTAATGTCTTTACCTTAGCATTTGTACTGGTTTTATTTTCGATATCAAATCATCTAGAACATGAATCCGGTCTATTGACCGTCACAGTATTGGGCGTGGCATTGGCGAACTGGCCAAAGTTCCCACGTGAGACGATTTTAGAATTTAATGAGTCGTTGACCATTTTGCTGATTTCAGTGCTGTTCATTATTCTAGCGGCACGTGTCGAACTGGCAAGCTTGCTCAGCGTCGGCTTCGCAGGATTAGTACTGCTCGCTATCGTGATGTTTGTGGCACGTCCATTATCGGTTTGGGCATCGGCTATCGGCTCCAACCTTAAGACCAATGAAAAGCTGATGATTAGCTGGATTGGCCCACGTGGTATCGTCGCTGCTGCAATCTCATCCCTGTTTGCAATTCGTTTGCAAGAGTATGATATCCAAGGCGTTGAGCTGCTTGTACCGCTGGTATTTATGGTCATCATTGGTACGGTCATGATTCAGGGCTTGGGTGCAAAGCTCGTCGGTAATTTACTTGGCGTACGTGAACCTGAGACCAACGGTATCCTTATCGTTGGCTCAAACCCAATTGCGCTACTGATTGCTACTTCTCTCAAAGATCAGGGCTTCGACGTCATCGTTGCGCACAATAACTACACCAATATTGCACGCGCACGCATGAGCGGTCTGCGTACTTACTTTGGTAATCCCATCTCTGATCACGCAGATCATCATCTGGATCTAATCGGTATTGGCCGTCTGTTTGCGATGAGTATGGACAAAGAAATGAACACGTTGTCCGAGATTCACTATCGCCATGAATTTGGTGAGCGTAAGCTGTACCGTCTTAAATTCAGTGACGAAAAAGTCAAAAGCGAGCGTGATGATAAGCAATCAAACTTCCATTCACAATGGTTGTTTGGCAAAGATGCGACCTATACCAAGCTTGCTAGTATGCTGTCCAAAAAAGCTCGAATTAAAATCACCAACATCACGGATAGCTATAGCTTTGAGCAGTATAAAGCGGACAATAAGCAATTCGTACCGCTGTATACGGTGGACAAAGAAGGCAAACTGCATGTCATTACAGATAAATTTGACGGTACCGTACCTCGTGACCGTAAGCTTATATCACTAGTGGTAGACGATGAGGTACAGCCAAAGCCAGTCGATGTAACGCCTAAGCAAGAGCAGGCTCGCATGGCAGCAGATGCTAACTTTGAGTCTAACTCAAAAGCTCCTGACAAGCGCAAAGAGCAAGAGCCTAGCCCTGATGGCAACCAGACAGCAGCCTCAGAGTCTTCGGCAGATAGTGATAAAGATGATAAGCAAAATACCGCTAATCAGTCATCAAAGACACAAAGCAGTAGCACCGAGACTAAGTCAACTTCTAGTACTGCCACAGAGAAAAGTGAGTCAGTAGAAGCACCAAAAACGGCTGCTACTAATGTGGATAATAAAGGCGTCATGTCTGCAAACTCGACAGCGACTTCGAAGACCAAAACCTCCACGAACAGTAATGGCAATGGTAGTGCACCTAAAAATAAAAAAGGAGCGCTTGACCCAAACCGTCTACCTGACTCAGGTCAAGATAGCGATGCCTCTAGCACTACTGATGAGGATGTGAAAGTAGGCAAACCAGACGACCAATAGTCTGCGGTGTTATCTGATTTATTAACTTAAAGATGCAAAACTTACCTCAAAAAAAGCCCCAGCAATATGCTGGGGCTTTTTTTTAATACTAGCTGGCTGTCTAACTAATTATCGATACATCTACCTGCCTTATAAATCTACTTGGCGAAATTTAATTATTTAATATCGAATTTGTTCATAACGGTCTGCCATATACGCGCACTTACATCATCTGTACTGCCTGACGCATCAATACGCTGTATGCGCTCGGGATACTCATTCGCAAGCTGACTAAAGCCAGTATGCACCCAAGTAAAGAATTCCGTAGCCTGCTGCTCAAAACGATCTGCCGCACTGCGCTTATTGGCACGCTGCATACCCTCTACTACTGGCAAATCCAACCACAAGGTTAGCTCAGGAAGCTGCGTCACAAATTGTTTAATAAGCATATCGATTTTACCGCGTACCAACTCGTCGCCATAGGCACGCCCAAACCCTTGATACGCAATAGTAGAGTCGGTGAACCGATCACATATCACCCACGTACCATTTTGGAGTGCTGGTAAGATAACCTGCTGCATATGGTCACAGCGCGCCGCAAATAATAGCAACAGCTCGGTATCGTCTTCGATATCAGTCGCTGGATCTAGTAATATGTCACGCAACTGCTCAGCAAATGGACTACCACCCGGCTCACGAGTACGCAGATATGGAATACCATTATCTTCTAACCGCAAGCACAACTGTTCAATTGCGGTGGTTTTTCCTACGCCTTCAGTCCCCTCAAAACTAACAAAGCGCCCTAAAGTAGATGCTGTATTTAAAGCGTTTGATTCAGGTAGATTCGATAATGGTGTGCTGCTATGTGACGGTATTGCGCTGGTATGCATAGATACTGACATGATATGACCTTATGTCATTGGTGAGCGCTACATCTATTTTGTAGCACTCAATAAACGATAAGTTTTATAAGAATATTAAAAAGGAATATTACTGCGATGGCGTTTGAGATTTTTTCTCACGCATGACGCTGAGATAGTCTTTTACCGCTTCATTGTGTTCAGCCAAGCTATTGGTGAATTTGTGCCCACCATTGCCCGTTGCCACAAAATACAACGCTTCGCTATCAGCAGGATGTAAGGTCGCTTCGATAGAGGCCGCTGATGGTAGCGCAATTGGCGTTGGTGGTAAACCATCAATTTGGTAGGTGTTGTAAGACGTCTTTTCGTTGATGTCTTTGCGGCGGATATTGCCATCATAACGACTGCCCATACCATAGATAATAGTTGGATCTGTCTGCATGCGCATATTTTTATTCAAGCGATTTCTAAATACGGCAGAAACTAAAGGACGTTCATCAGCAACGGCAGTCTCCTTTTCAATGATAGATGCCATGACTAACGCTTCATACGGACTCTTATAAGGCAGATTCGGCGCACGGTTTTCCCACGCATCAGTCAGTACCTGCTGCTGACGTTTATATAAGTCAGTAAGTACTTCTTTATCGCTACTTCCTTCACCGTAATAATAGGTATTAGGCGCGAACCAACCTTCAAGATTATAGTTAACAATCGGGTCGTTACTATTAGCCACACTGTCTGGCAATATACCCGTCAAATCTAATGCTTGGGCGATACTGGCATTATCACTATCTGTGGTCAGGACTTCTTTTTCGATTTTGTCATTATCACGCAGCGCTTGATAAAGGTCTTTAGAGGTCTTGCCTTCGATGATTTGTACTTTGACCATGGCCGCTTTTGCACCTTGACCTAGTATTTGTAGCGCCTCAGCGATAGTCGGGTTTTCAGGTAATTGATACGTCCCAGCATGCAATGGCGCATCGACTTGCGATTTGATATATAGTTTGGCCACACCTGCCGAAAACAGTGGAATCTGCTGCCACTGCGGTAGTAGTCCATAATAAGTCTGACCTGTCTCAATCGTCACCATTTGCTGCGGCTGCTCAATACGACCAAACAACGTCTGATAAACCATGATCAAGAAAAATGCAGCAATAAGCCCTAACACCAGCAGTACTTGATAGCCGCGCTGCATAAAAAACGATGGGTTATTAACTTTATATTGACGCGGTTTACTGTCGCCACTGATGAGCGAGACGTTGGTTGCTGGCGTTGCAGGTGTGTCCTCTACCCCATCTGCCACGGTTTGATCGTCCGGTAGCGTAGTATCGACACGCTCCTCGACTGTGCCATCTTGCTTGTTCGACGGCGCCTCATTGGGACGTTCAGGTGGTATATTGGGTGTGGGCTTGCTCATGGCAACTCGCGAGGCAGATGTTTGCTAGAATTTAGCACTGAACCGTGCGATTTTCAATGGTATTTGCTTAGCTTATGAATTATCTTGCTATTGGTAATAGTTGATATGGCTTAATACTTAGGCATTTTTTACAGTATTCTCAGCTTATCTATTAATAGTGAAAAAATCTTATGAACCTACATTTTAATCAAAGTCTTGCCAAAAATTATCACTCTGAACCTCAAAAAGTTCGCGTACTCAGTGAAGCGTGGGTAAAAGAAAATAGTTACTGCACCAATTGTAACGCCCAATCGCTAGCTGAGTTTGCTAACAATAAACCTGTCGCTGATTTTTATTGCGAAAATTGTGATGAGCAATATGAGCTAAAAAGTAAAAAAGCCAAGTTAAGCAATATTGTCAATGATGGTGCTTATAAGACGATGATTGAGCGTATCAATAGTAAGGATAACCCCAGCTTCTTCTTTTTAACCTACTCAAAAGAATACACTGTTAATAATTTTCTGATTATTCCCAAGCACTTCTTTACGCCCGATATTATTGTTAAGCGTAAGCCGTTATCAGTGACGGCCAAACGAGCAGGTTGGGTTGGTTGCAATATTGACTTACGCCAAGTACCCGAATCGGGCAAAGTGTTTTTGGTCAAAAACCAACAAGTTATACCGCGTGAAAATGTCACCCAACAGTTCCAAAAGACTTTATTTTTACGCAAGCAATCTATGGCTTCACGTGGCTGGACACTCGATGTCTGGCAATGTATAGATAGACTCGATACTCATTTTTCTCTAAAGCAAGTTTATGGTTTTTCTGGTGAGTTGCAGCTCAAACATCCTGATAACAACCATGTGAAAGATAAAATTCGCCAACAGTTACAAGTATTACGAGATAAAGGCATCATTGAATTTGTGAGCCGTGGTCATTATCGAAAGTTATACTAAGAACACTTATCACTCCATAATGGTAAACCTTTGGCAGCAACCAAACGACCGTAAAATTTATGAGGCGGGTAATCTAGCTCTAGCTCGTCATTTACTTTAAAGAAGTCTTTCACATTGCCATCGAGACAGGTATAAGCTCGATTTTTTACCTGTTTATTCCAGCTAATTAGCAGCCCTAACGGAGTGCGAGAAGATTTAGTAAAAGCCTGTCTTTCGGTTGTAATCGCGCACATCACAGTATCTTCGTGAAATCGCTTATCTAAACCTTGTTCGATGACTTCTTGACGGGTATGCGCATAATTAAACACACTCCCAAATGCTGTGTATTTTCTATCTTTCTTAGAATAAACAATACTAAATGCTATCTGTGAATAACAAGGTAAGTGAATCATTTCATCAGGATGTCTTTTCGCTGCACAGCAAACTTTATTAAATATCATCAATCGACGAATTTGTAGTGGAATTCGTTGATCTTCATATGTAGTGCGCATTTATTATCCCCTGTTAGATAATATTGGATAGAATGCAATCATTGATCGATTAACATCAGTACGCAATACTCGTTAACAAAAGACGATCAATTATGAAGAACGTTATTGGAGATGTTCATCACTCAATAGATTTCTTGCAAAAGCACCAGTGCACTAACTTCAATTGACGGAGCCACAAAGGCTAGTGATGATTTATGTAAGAAGGCTGATACGTCATATGAACACAGTATCAAGATTATAATATTACAGCCGCTAAAATTTATTAGCAGCTATAACTATAAGTGGTAACTTAATTGTGAGTTTCGTATAACATAGTAATTATTTCGAATTATATCAGACGCCTTTCGT
The DNA here is from genome assembly GCF_052376135.1 of Psychrobacter sp. AOP7-C1-14. Taxonomy (NCBI): domain Bacteria; kingdom Pseudomonadati; phylum Pseudomonadota; class Gammaproteobacteria; order Moraxellales; family Moraxellaceae; genus Psychrobacter; species Psychrobacter sp. AOP7-C1-14. Next base: position 14,757 of record NZ_JBQSVH010000002.1, read on the forward strand.
TATAACGTTTAGGTCTAGGTTCGCCTTGATTGTCACGATATACATCTGCAATTAACTCATCTCTATCGTCCCATAGTGGCAGACGCGCTGTCGCAACTAGACGGTCATGAAACTTATGCGGTGGGTAATCCGAATCAATTTCATCATTTATCCGAAAAAAAACTTCTTCACGATAGTCAACATAAGCATGCATTCTATTCTTTACATATTTATTCCAATACCACACTAATTGTATAGGTGTACTAGCTGGACGAGTAAACTGCTTTAAATTAACAGTTAGCGCACATTTTACTGGCTCGTCGTTAGGAAAAATGCGAATACGTTGCTCAATAACTTCTTCGGGTGTTTGTGCATACTCAAACACACCACCAAAAGCTATAAATTTCTTGAAATCCTTTAGATATATAACTCCGAGTGATAACTGAGTAAATTTTAATAAATGAATAATTTGATCAGGTTCTTTCTTCGCTAATTTACAGATTTCATCGAAAACCATCAAACGCCGGATTTGTAGCGGGATACTTTCATTTTCATAAACTTCGTACATTGACTTATCTCCTTATTAGATAAGCAGCATTGATTGATTTGCTGTACGACACAAGACCACGTAACAAAAGACGATCACTTCTTTTGAGCGCTTTTGCTAATCTATTTGGCATCGATAAAAAACAGATTTTGAATATGACAACTTTTAATTATTGAGAACAGTTATGATAAAGAAAGGCGATTTGAATACTTATCAAATAGAGGTGGTCGAAACGATGAGTGCCATTATAGAAGTGGTTGCAGAAGATAGTGAGACGGCCCTACTAAAAGCGCGAGGAATATATCGAAATGAAGATATTGTTTTATACCCAGATGATTTTATCGACACTAAATTCAATATCTTTCAATAACAGCTAGGCAGATTCAAAATCCACAACATCACCTGACAATAACGTCAGACTGCTCATTGGCATGATGCCGCGTAGTGCATTGCAAAAGAATAATTGCGTTAGTTTAGGTAAATCCTTATCTTGTAGCGGTCTTATTATGACTGGATATTGTGTCGTGGATAGTGCATCGATAATTACCTGACGCATGACGCCAGCAACTCCCGATTGAGCCATAGAAGGTGTGTACCACTGACCGGTGGTTAGGTAGTTGTCACCATCCTTATGGACATTCGATATGGCCTTAGATTCTGATAGTGGTACCTCTGCCAATTGATAGAATACATTACTCATCGTACCTTCGACCCACTGCCCGTTCATATCGCGCAGTAGCCCTTCACTAAGCGTTGAAGCAAGTTGAGTAGCCAATGGCTCAGATTTTATCTGCTGTAGCTCACCACTCGCGAGGACATTGTCTAAACGATTAAGGCTCTTGAGACCTGCCAGCGATGGTGGTAAGCAAGCAATTTGAGAGGACAAACATATCGACGAGGCGTTAGGTTGTATGGGTACCAGACTCCCATCAGGCAAAGACAGATGGAGCGCCGTAGAAACTTTTATTGCCGTAGCCTTTAGCCATATCTCACAGTTGCTACCACTTGCACTAGGTGTATAACCATAACCGCGCACATCCTGCGCAGCACGGGTTACTACCAATTTGAGCATACCTTGCTCTAACTGTTGTGCATACAGTTGCAGTACCGTTAGTAGCTTTTCGCTGTTTATATTTAGCTGCAAAGCTTCAGCATGAGAGACTAGCCGCTGATAATGATAATCTGACCATAGCATCAAACCATCGATGACACCCATCGTAGTAAAAAAACCGTCAGCGTATGCCAGTCCGCGATTATCTAGAGACATGGTTACCGTTTGGCTGGTTGTCCTATTAGTTTCGGTCACACTATCGTTTTCGGTCAAACTGCTGTCTTGTGGGTACAGACATACCCAGCCGTTTGGCACTGACGTTATATCAGTCATGGTTTAGCTATTATCTGTTTGAGCGGCGGCTTTATTGATAACCAGCATGCAGCTATAAAACTCACATTTTGCTAGCTCTATTTTTTGTCCACCAACCATTCTATTTTTGATGATTTGACTATTGAGCATATCGGCAACCATTTTACCGCCATCATTGCCCATCAGTTGACGCGATAGCTGATAGGCTTTTTTAGCATGATTTTGGCTCAACTCTTTTTCTTTGTCTGTGTCGGTAGGATTGGCATAGTACCAGCCCAGTTCTAAGTATTTTTCAGAGTCAATAATATCCAGATACGGTGCGTCCGTTTTCATAAAGCGATATTTAGCCGCTGGGTTACTGGCATAGTCTAGGCTGTTTTCGTCAGTGCTCACCACTTCTCCAAACACGGATTTTATACTATCTAACTCATCTACAGCGAGCGACTCTACCTCACCAGTTCCCCATGCTGCGATATCATATTTCACTGGCGTACCCTGCGGAACAGTGGCACCTTCTAGATCAGGATTGTTTGCACTGTCCTGTATTGGCTCATTCGTTGTTGCTTGCTCACTGGTCTCAGCATCTGGATTTTGCACATCGTCTTCAGTGCTGCCACAGCCACTGAGCGTCATACCAACTGCTATTATCGTACCGACTAGAAGGGTTTGTAGGTTAGGGTTCCACATGAATAGTTTACTCACATTTTTAGATTGATCTCAAAATAGTATTAACGAGCTGGCAAGAACGCCGCCGATAACGAATAATTTTCAATATAGAGCATATTTTATAAATATTATAATCTAGCAGTCATTACAGCATATTGATATAAGTTTCCATATTTTATAGTTTACCCAACTGCTCAGTACTTGACTACCTTTTACGTTACGCGGAGCACTCGCCGCGAGTACAGATTTGTTAAATATATAACGTACTAAAACTGTCTCTTTTTTTGAATGGAAAATAAAAAGCTATTTGTATGCTACTTACTTAAAGCTATTTTAATCTCACAATCTATTTTCAAAAATGACCAGTCAACCTCTAACAAATGCTACCAATATTTCATAATGTATTGGTTATAGCCACTTGATTTGTCAATCATAGCATTATCCCTTATGATGACTGAGCATCACTTATTGCTTCTTTTATAGTATTTCTACTCTCTAGCCAGCGGACTATTTATGATCCAACACTTTATCGTTATTGGCAATCCAATCGCTCATAGTAAATCTCCTGAGATTCATAAGCAGTTTGCTGTACAAGCAGGGATTGATATTAGCTATCAGCGTCAGTACTGCCCTAATGATACCGCCAGTTTTACGGCTGTTGTTGAAGCATTCTTTTGCGGTGGCGGTGTGGGTGCCAATGTGACAGTTCCTTTTAAACAAGTCGCTTATGATTGCTGTGCGGCGCGTGGTGGATTATCAGAACATGCCAAAACGGCAGGCGCGGTCAATACGTTGTTGTTGAACAAAACACTATTAGAAAACGGCGCACCAATTACTGAAGCACTCTATGGTGATAATACGGATGGGCAAGGACTTATCAACCACATTACGAGTATGGATTGGCCTTTGACCAACGCTCGTGTGGCGCTAATAGGTGCAGGTGGTGCAGCGCGTGGCGTGGTATTGCCATTATTTGAATCAGGTATTGCCTCTCTCACGATTGCCAATCGCACCGTGTCTAAGGCGGCCGATTTGGTAAATGAGCTAAGTGCAGCAAGCTCAGTAATCGATGAACAACATATCGAGGTTTGTGCCACCAACGAACTAAACAGCTCTTTTGACATTATCATCAATGCCACCTCTGTTGGTTTATCAGGTGATACGTTGCCGCTGGATGATGCTCTAAATTGTCAGTACGCGTATGACATGATGTATGGTCGTCCGCTGCCATTCTTACAGCATTTTGCCGCTCGCGGCGCACAGACGTCTGAAGGCTACGGTATGCTTATTGGGCAAGCCGCTTTAAGCTTTGAGCGTTGGACTGGTCATGCTATCGATGTGGCACAAGTGACAACAGTGTTAAATAGAAACAGTTAATCAAAGATAAGTCTTTGCAGAGCTATATTTTATTAACTAAAACGCAGTAACAGCCAGTTTTCAAAACGGCGGAGCGGTACACGTAATTTCGTAGAGTGTATCGCCAGACCACCAATCAGTCCAATCACACAGCCAAGCGCTGTATCAATCATACGCGCTTGAATAACGTCACTCGCGACTGGTGGTGCTGACATCGTACTACCATACTCGGCGATAAATATAGTCAATGGCGTGATAAATACCACTGCCAGTCCATAATGCCGATCGACAAATGATTCAATCAAAAACATCATACACAGTATCGCTATAGCGATGCCCCATACCGAGAGCCCCCAAGACAACATCCAACCTGCCACTATCATACCAGCCAATGTACCTAACAACCGATGCAGCTGTTTGATCCACATGGTTCGTAGCTGCATACCTTGAATGATAATAAAGCAGCTCATCGCTGCCCAATATGGATAAGGCAGCGCTAACAGAACAGCAACGACCAACGCCAAACTAACGAAACTTACCACGATAAGACTGTCGCTAATCATATCAGGCTGATAATCATAAACAGGTACGGAAGCCACTGGACGCGTCGCCAATAAAAACAAACTGTATAGTAACGCTAACAACATCGAGGAGCCGCTACCTAATATTACAAGCCCTATCGCTGAGAGCACTTGATCAATCGATACGGGGATAAAGAGCGCAATCGCACCTGCCATCAACACAAACAGTCCTGCTGGTGGCGGTTGCCGATAGTAACGACCTAACATCACTACGCCAATACCAATCAACATAAACACAGGTAGCCGTAACACTGGCAACAGCTGCGCGATCAGACCCAGCGCAAAGCTGAGTATCATCGCAAATCCCCAAGCCATCACCGTCACTAGACGATGTGGTAGCGCGCCTGCAAATGGTAGGTTTAAAATAATCATCGAGCCTAGCGAGGCTTTGATACCTGAAGATAAGTCACCAAAATAAGCCCCTACAAATACCGGAAAGCTGATAGCAATCGCCGCAATGATTGGCATATGCCATGGTCGCTGACTGCGATTGACTGTCAGTAAATGATTTAGCTCACCATCGATCAACCACTTAATACGAGTTAATAATGTGTTCAGCCAAGAGGATCGCTGTTGTTCTTTTAAGGTATTCATAAATGGCTTTTCCTATTTGATAAGTCCATTTTCTTTAGATTTGGATGAGTCTACATAACTCCTTATACAATAGTTTCAAGTACAGATACAATTTACCTATACAAACTAAAATGAATTAATAACATAATAAGTTATGAATAATAGTTATTAGTTGTATATTTGTCGCTTTATAAGATTTATAATCATATCAATGCCATAACAGCTGACCGCTATTAAAGACGTTCTAATAACTAACACACTGGGAAGCTGTTCATTAATAATTCATTTGATGACTAATATAACGTCTACTTCATCTAAAATAAGTAAATATCGCTTACATAAGTTGTGACTCAAGTATTGCGCCATAAATCTATGATAGCGAACCAACCAAAGAGAGCGATTATGTTAACTTACAAAGCCCCTTTACGTGATATCAAATTTTTGATTAATGATGTGTTTGACTATCAGACACATTATAAAAGCTTAGACAACGGCGAAAACGCTGATCCTGAAACCGTAGACATGATTCTACAAGGTATGGCTGACTTTGCTGAAAACGTCATTGCCCCTCTCTACCAATCAGGTGGCGAAGAAGGCTGTCATTTTGAAGATGGCGTAGTAACCACGCCAAAAGGTTTTAAAGAAGCATATAGCCAGTTTGTAGAAGGCGGTTGGCAAGGTATCTCATACCCTGAAGAGTTCGGTGGTATGAATTTGCCAACGTCAATTAACCTTATTAAGGCTGAAATGATCGGTACTGCTAACTGGTCGTGGTCAATGTATCCTGGTCTGTCAACAGGTTGTATCAACACCTTGCTTCAGTACGGTACTGATGAGCAAAAAGCACTTTATTTACCTAAGCTGGTCGAAGGCTCATGGGCAGGTACCATGTGTCTGACTGAGCCGCAGTGTGGTACAGATTTGGGTCAAGTTAAATCAAAAGCCATTCCACAAGATGACGGTACTTATAAGATCAGCGGTACCAAAATCTTTATCTCAAGTGGTGAGCATGACTTAACAGATAACATCGTCCATATCGTTTTAGCACGCCTACCAAATGCACCAGAAGGTACACGCGGTATTTCATTATTTATCGTACCTAAATTCACGCCGAACGCTGAAGGTGAAGCTGGCGAGCGCAATGCCGTAGTTTGTGGGTCAATCGAACACAAAATGGGCATCAGCGCATCTTCGACGTGTGTATTGAACTTTGATGGTGCTACTGGCTACTTGATTGGCGAACCACACAAAGGCCTAAAAGCCATGTTCACATTTATGAACACGGCTCGTATCGGTACTGGTATCCAAGGTCTAGCGCATACTGAGCTATCTTTCCAGAATGCATTACCATATGCTAAAGAGCGTCGTTCTATGCGTACGCTATCTGGTACTAAAGATCCTGAAAAAGTCGCTGATGCTATCATCCATCATGCAGACGTACGCCGTATGTTACTGACGCAAAAAGCCTTTGCTGAAGGTGGTCGCTCAATGATTTATCATTCAGCACGTTATGCCGACAAAATGGCACAAGGTATTGTCAATGGCGATGATGAAGAGTTCGAAAAGTGGGACGACAAATTGGGCTTCTACACGCCAATCCTAAAAGGCTTTTTGACTGAGCTCGGTATTGAAGCTGCCAAACACGGTCAGCAAGTCTATGGCGGTCACGGTTATATCAAAGAATGGGGTATGGAACAAATTGCTCGTGATGCCCGTATTGCAACGATGTACGAAGGAACCACTGGCGTACAGGCGCTTGATCTATTAGGCCGTAAGGTTATCTTGCAGTCTAAAGGTAAAATCATCCGTGATTACACCTCTAGCATCATGAAATGGTGTGGTGAGTATGCGCTTGATAAAGACATGCGTAAGTTCGTTTGGGCACTAACCAAACTATGTGCTGAGTGGAATACCTTGACCGTACGCTTGATGCTAATGGCGCGTAAAGACCGTGAAATCATCTCAGCAGCGTCAGATGACTTCCTGATGTATTCAGGTTACGTGATGATGGGCTATCATTGGGCTCGTATGGCAGCTGTTGCTTATGAAAAGCTAGAAAATGGTGGTACAGAAGCACCAGAATTCTATAAAGCAAAAATTCAAACTGCTGAATTCTATTTCGATAAGCTACTACCACGTACTTCAGGTCACGCAGAATCGATGGTCGCACCAAGCGAAAGTATGACATCTATGGAAATCGATCACTTTGCTTTCTTAGACTAAGACCGACTAAAACTGCATCGATAACTAATAAAAAAGCGCCTATTATTTAGGCGCTTTTTTATGCTTAACCGAAAATCTACTTATTCAAAACAATAGACAGCAACTATAGGTTTTGGAGGAAAGCTATGCTACTAATTAATTATAAACTGACTTCTTTATAGCTGAATAAAGTAGCCTTTAAAAGGACAGCGGCTGTTAACTACCAAGCATTTTCTTATGATAGACCGCACTTATCTCTTCAACTTCTACACATATCTGTAATGATGCACGCCCTGACTGCTCTGCGCCTATTTTTTCTTCGATAGTAGTGACCAACAGCTCAGCCAACTGGTTACGAGTGGCCATATCACGTCTGCTCATCAGTTTTAGATGAGCATAAATAAACCCATTGGCCTGCTCATCATCTTCAACACCTACTAGAAACGAGTTAATAGGCACAATGCGTGCTTTGATATCAGCAGGCTGCTTGAACTGACCACTATCCCACAATACTTTGTTTAGCGATTTGAGCAATGACTCTTCGTGAGCGATACTAACGTTGGGTGTCACTTGAATGGTTAGATGTGGCATAAGTATGTCCTTGAATGTAGATAGAAAATAGCAGGTATACGGAGGTATAAGTCTACGCCTTATCGCTATGGCCAATCTACAACAATCTTGCTACCAAATGTCTTCAATACAAGAAAGTTCAGTATAGATTACTCATGGATATAGTTAGCGAAATTGTCGATATGGCAAATTTATAATAGGCAGATTACAGCCACCGTAGAATCTTTTACTCATCCGTAATGTCACTAAAGCAAGCATCAAGCGTTGCGGCTAACTGTGTAGGCGGTAATTCAATCTCCAGACCGCGGCGACCACCACTCACATAGACTGTAGGCTGATCTTGCGCTGTGCTATCTATCACGGTTTTTAGCCGTTTTTTTTGACCCAGCGGACTAACACCACCCAGCACATAGCCCGTGCTACGCTCTACTTGTTTGGGATCGGCCATCTGCACTTTTTTGCAAGACAGTAATTTATTAGATGATAAAGCCTTAGCCATTTTTTTAAAATTAAGCGTTTTATCAACTGGTAATATCGCTACAACGAGCACGCCTGTATCAGTCGTTACCACTAAAGTTTTGAACACTTGTGTTACCGCTACGCCAAGTTTTTCTGCGGCTTCTAAACCAAACGAAGCGGCATTACTGTCATGAGTATATTCATGTACTTGGTAATCAAGGTTATGTTTTTTGGCGAGATCGATGGCTGGAGTCATAGTTTTTAGGCTTAATAAAATGGAATTGAGAAATGGATACTATCTTTAGGAGTCATGTATGATAAAAATATATTATTACGCTAAAAATGTTAACTTTCAAATATTTGGACATTTTGTATAATTTGTCACTCACTACAGCGTAACCAAACCGTATTAATATTGGTAGTATATACAGACACTATATATCGCTTTGGTGGCTTTTATGGCATCATAAGCGCAACATATTTGACTATTTTTGATACTGATTATGATACCGAAGTTCCTGAAAAAACGGATTTTTAAAGCGTCGGACGCGGCTACTAGCTCTGCTGAAACTGACGGCAATCCAATTGCTACTAAGACTTATTCTAATGCACCGATCAACCAGCTGTATCGTAAGCTGTCAGGTCAGATGCTCGATGTCGCCGTAAAACCCAAGCTACTAGGTGAGCTGCCCGAGTTCGACCATGATGATCAAACACTAAGGTTTTATGTACTACAGGACTATTCTCGTTCTAACAGTATTCTGATTGATTTACAGACGCAAGAGCATAACTTACCACCTGCATTGGTCGGGGTAAATGATGCCGCTCATAATATTAAAGAGAATGCGGCCATTATATTCTTGAATCATCCAAGTGCCAAAGACAGTCAATTGTCCCCTCGCCTTTCTCGTTTAGTCTCTGCTGTACTGCAACATCCAGAGTTAAAGGTACGTTTGGTACCGGTATCGATTCTATGGGGACGTGCACCTGAAAAAGAAGATTCGTTATTTAAGCTATTAACCACTGACAACTGGCAAGACCCTAGCATTACTAAGCAGTTATTTAATATTGGGGTGATGGGCCGCGATACTTTCGTACAGTTCCACCCACCGCAAGATTTGCGTACTATTATTAACGATAGCATCAAAGGCGATGTGGAAGGACCTGCTACCTTTGACTCAGTCGCTATAGATGGCGTCCAAGAAAACTTGGTAGCAACGGAGTCACTCGAAACAGAATCAGTGGCTACTAACGGTGGTGCAGAAACTGACACCGCGCAAACAACAAACTACGCGCTAGTCTCATCGACTGATAGTAATCGTGAACTGGTTCGTATGCTACAGCAGGAATTATCGATTTATTTAGACAAGCAGCGCGCCAGCATGCTTGGTCCTGATTTATCAGATAGACGCAACTTGGTAGACAAACTGGTGTACTCGCCAGCCATAAAGCATGCGATCGAGATGGAAGCGGCAGAAAAAGGGACTAACGTTCGAGAAGCTCGTAGTCAGGCCAGAGGCTATGCAAACGAGATGGTCAACGACTACTCTTATCCTATTATTCGAGTATTTGAACGCTTTTTAACATGGCTGTGGACGCAGTTGTATGATGGCGTAGAAGTACACCACTTTGAACGAGTACGAGAGCTAGCGACTGATTACGAAATCATCTATGTACCGTGTCATCGTAGCCACGTGGACTACCTATTACTATCCTATGTTATCTATAAACGCGGCTTGAGTATTCCTTATGTCGCAGCGGGTGACAACCTTGACGTACCTGTATTGGGCCCTCTATTACGCGGTGCGGTCGCTTTTTATATTCGTCGTAGCTTTCGTGGTAATGCACTATATACCGCTGTATTGCGCGAATATATGCATACGCTTATTACGCGCAACACTCCGATTGAGTACTTTATCGAAGGTGGCCGTTCACGTTCAGGTCGCTTGCTCCCACCAAAGATGGGCATGCTAGCGATGACCGTACATAGCCAGCTACGTCAAACCAATAAGCCTGTGGTATTTATTCCGACTTATATTGGTTATGAGCGCATCATGGAAGGCGGCACGTACGTCGGTGAGCTAAAAGGCAAGCCGAAAGAGTCAGAGTCTTTAATGGGCCTGCTCAAAGTTGGACGTAAAATCGAGCGTATCTTTGGTAATGTACACTTGAGCTTTGGTACACCGTTGCACCTTAGCGACTTTATGACCAAGTTCGATGTGCCAGCCAATAGTCTGCCATCCGATCGTACGGACTCACCGCTCGATGAAAAAACCAGCGCCATGGTTGATAACATCGGCGTAAAGGTTATGCAGCATATCAACAAAGCCGCAGTAGTGACTCCTGTATCGCTGCTGTCATTGGTTTTACTGTCCGCACCGAAAGCGGCATTGGATGAAAACATTTGCCGTGAGCAAATCGCTTTGTACCAAGGTCTTGCTCAGCAGCTGGTTTACTCAGATGATACGGTTATCACTGACATGACGCCGCAGCAAATCATCGATTATGGTATTAAGCTAAAGCTTATTGAGCGCACTCCGCATATCTTGGGCGATATTATTCAGGTCGCAGGTAAGCAAGCAGCATTGCTCAGCTACTTCCGTAATAATATCTTGCATGTCTTCATCCTACTGTCTTTCTTGTCTGCGCTCGTCGCACGCAACGGTCGTATCAAACGCAGTCGCTTAGATAGTATCGCTGAACAGTTGTATCCATTCTTACAAGGTGAGCTTTTCTTATATTATCCTGCTCACGGCTTAGCTGAGACGCTTGATAAAAAAGTTGATAGCTTACTGTCTAATGGACTTATCGTTGATTTGGGCGATGACACGCTCAGCGTTCCTGAATCTAATAGTAAGCATTATCAACAGCTACAAGTACTAGCAACTCCAGTTGGTCAAAGTCTTGAGCGTTACTTTATGACACTTGCCCTACTCGCTCAACAAGGCTCTGGTAACTTAACTGAAAACGAAGTGGTTGATTTATGTCACCTGCTCGGGCAGCGCTTGTCTGTGCTCTATGCAGATGACATTCCTGACTTCTTTGATCGTGCATTATTCACCAGCTTCATTAGTGCGTTGACCCGTCTTAACTATCTACAAAAAGACGATGAAACAGGCATATTGACATTTGACCATCGTATCAACGACATTGCTCATCATGCTAAGTACGTACTGACGCCTGATATGATGCAAATCTTGCAGCACGTCGCGAGCTTAAATGAAGAAGAAATTACTCACGCCATTACTGAAATTGGTAATAAAAAACAGCGTAAGTTCGGACGTAAGCGTTAGTCTTAACAACTACCCAAACTCTTTGAAATTTTCAGCTAAACAAAAAAAGACCTCTAAAGATTAGAGGTCTTTTTTTTATGTACTACTAATAAATTAAACAGCTGTATTAGTTCGTAATTTTCTTATACTTAGCACGCTTAGGAGTGGCATCATCACCCATGGTCTTTTTACGATACGCTTCAAACTCAGTGTAGTTACCGTCGAACCACACTGGACCTTCTTCTTCGAATGCCAAGATATGAGTCGCGATACGATCAAGGAACCAGCGATCATGCGATACGACCATTACCGTACCTGGGAATACTTGAATCGCATCCTCTAGCGCACGTAAGGTCTCGATATCCAAATCGTTTGATGGTTCATCGAGTAATAAGACGTTCGCGCCTTGCTTTAGCGTTTTCGCTAATTGTAGACGGTTACGCTCACCACCTGATAACTGACCGACGTGCTTTTGCTGATCTGAGCCTTTGAAGTTAAAGCGACCGATATAGGCACGGCTTGGCGTGGTGTAATCACCAACCGTAATAATATCAAGACCGTCAGAGACTTCTTCCCATACCGTCTTGTCGTCATCTAAATGATCACGTACCTGACCGACATAAGCCACTTTAACACTTTCACCCAAGTCAACTGAACCAGTATCCGGCGTATCGCGCTCAGTAATCATATTAAATAGTGTGGTTTTACCCGCACCATTTGGACCGACAATACCAACGATCGCACCAGCTGGAACATTAAAGCTTAGGTTTTCATACAGCAGACGATCGCCGAATGATTTAGAGATATCATTAACCTCAATCACCTTGTTACCCAAACGTGGACCAGGTGGAATATAAATCTCAGAGGTCTCATTACGTTTTTGGAACTCAGTTGAGTTCAATTCTTCAAAGCGCTGTACACGAGATTTAGATTTAGCCTGTTGACCTTTTTGATTTTTACGAATCCACTCAAGCTCTTTTTTCAAGGCTTTAGCAAATGATTCTTCTTGCTTGTTCTGCTGCTCTAAACGATTGTTTTTCTGCTCGAGCCACTCAGTATAGTTGCCTTCATATGGGTAGCCATGGCCACGGTCAAGCTCCAAAATCCACTGAGCAACATTATCCAAGAAATAGCGATCATGGGTAATGGCAACGATAGTACCGCTGTAGTTCTGCAAGAACTGCTCTAGCCATGCAACAGACTCGGCGTCCAAATGGTTGGTCGGTTCGTCAAGTAATAGCATATCAGGGCGCGACAGTAGTAGACGGCACAATGCCACACGGCGTTTCTCACCACCTGACAATTTGCTAACGTCAGCATCCCATGGTGGCAGACGCAGCGCATCGGCGGCTTTTTCTAGCTGGTTATTTAAATTGTGCGCGTCCCAAGATTGGATGATGTCTTCCATCTTGCCTTGCTCTTCAGCAAGCTTATCAAAATCCGCATCAGGCTCTGCGTATTCAGCATAGATAGCATCTAGACGTGCTAGCGCATCTAGTGCTTCACGCATACCGTCTTCGACATTACCACGAACGTCTTTGCTATCATCCAGCTGTGGTTCCTGTGGCAAGTAGCCAACTTTGGTACCTGCCTGAGCGCGTGCTTCACCAGTAAACTCAGTATCCACGCCTGCCATGATACGTAGCAAGGTAGATTTACCTGAACCATTAATACCTAAGACACCAATTTTGGCACCTGGGAAAAATGATAGGTTAATATTTTTTAGAATTTCACGCTTAGGCGGAACAAGTTTTGACACGTTGTTCATCGTGTAAATATATTGAGCCATTAACACTCCGATAGACTGCATAGAAGAGAACAGCAAATGCAACTCAGCGATGATGCCAAGCGTGCCGTACCTCAAAATCAGGGTTACAAATTATAGGTCATTATCGCATTGTGACGCATACCCTGCAAGCTGACAGGTTGTTTTACCGATTGTTTTACTGTTTTTGACAGTGGCCTATACCTCTCAGCTATAGAACTCACTTAGAAAAGTAACCTAGAAAACCCTATCTTAATGAACTAACTTAACATTTTGACTCATTAACGTTTTATAAAGACCACAAAAAATAGCATCAAACCTTTCGCAAATTTAATCAATAGCCGTTAGCATGTTAGTGTGACTTAACAAGTTCAAATAAGTTGATTTCGTATTGGATTAATAAAATCAGCTGTGCTCTTCTACTTGTAACAACATTTATTTTAATAGCATTTATAAAGGTACTGATAACATGGCCAACGGCTATCGCCCTGAAATTGTTCAACGTGCGTTTGTCGACTTTATCGGATCGCGCTTACATCCGTTTTGGTCATTGACGACTCCTAAGTTACGCCTAATCGCACGCTATACATTAAGTAATGATCTGATAGCACTACAATTTGAAACCAATAGAGCCTTCAAGCAGCAAACTTCTAAAATAAGCAACGATTGGCAAGGCGGTCAGTATCTTGATTTGCGTGTTTGTATTGATGGAGTTTACCACCAACGTAGTTACTCGATAGTAGGCTTGACGAACCAACCCCTTTGGTGGCTTGATGATACTTCTGATAGCAATATAGCAGGCCAACGTAATACGGTGACTATCGCGATTAAGCCGCAAGGGCTAGTATCTAATTATTTAACCAAGCAGATGCCACTGGCTCAAGTCGTTGATACGAGCCTACCACTTGGTCATTTTACTTTAGAACAAACGTCAGTAATAGCAAAGGAAAATTTAGATAATAACAAACCTACCTCTTTGCTATTTATCGCTGGCGGTAGCGGTATCACGCCCATGCTAGGACTTATCATTCAAGCATTGCGTAAGGGACACCATGTGACGCTACTGCATTACAGTCGGACCGTTTTACCTAAACTGCAACATCAGTGGCAACAGTTGAATGATACATATCCAGACTTCATTTATCATCTGATCCATACTGAAGACTCGACTACCTATTTGGCTGGCAAGAGGTACTTAAGTGCAGAGGGTCTGCTGTCACTAAATTTATCTCTAGCAGACACGCAGATATTTGCTTGCGGTTCACAAGCGTTATTAACTGGCTTATATAAAGCCGCCGCGGAGATCACTTTACCTACAGACAAACAGCTGCGCGATAATATTATCGTAGAGGATTTTGGCACTGCTCTGACTGATGTTGATAATGGCAGCAATCAAGTATTCGACAAAACAGTATCTGTAGAAGAACATACTGTCTATTTGCGGTCACGGCAACGGCAGTTCAGCAGTAACACGACCATACTGATTGCAGCTGAAAATGCAGATGTACGACTAGCGCATGGTTGCCGGCAAGGTATTTGCCAATTATGTCGCTGTAATAAAATCAGCGGCGTGGTCAAAAATATTCAAACAGGAAAAGTAAGTGATGACGGTTACGAATCTATTCAGACTTGCATCAATATTGCCATGACTGATGTGGTACTCGACATTTAATGACTGGCTTAATATAACGACTGGCTCAACAGAGGGCATATGCTAGACAACCTGTGTGACATAAAAGACAAACGTTACTTTATGGGCTAAAACTCAGATAACTTATCAAACCGGATGCAGTGCTGTTTATTCATGCCGTTTCGGTTAAGGATTTATTTATGCGCTTATTACCACCCGTTACTACGCCACAATCTGCTGTGCCTATCTTGACGCCACTGTCCGATACACGGCTAGCAAAAAATGCGCCTTTACCTTTAACGCCGCAAATACCTTACTCGCAGCTTAACGATGAGGCAATCAATGATAGCAATCAACCAGACACGTCAACACGGACTCGCTACCCAACAGTGACTGATAAACCCTTATCAAAGTCTCAGAGTGATGCTTTAGCCGTAGAGCTCAACGCCTTGTACAAAATCGTTATGGACTCGCTAGGTAGTAAAGATGCACGCTATATACAGCGAATATATGCCACTGTCGTATATAGTGAGATTGTCGCCCGTGGTCTACTCGCAGCAGCTGGGCGTGTGCCGTCGAAACGCAGTCTGGTTGCTACTTGGCTACTTGGTACGTCTTTACTTAGTTTTAGCAAAATATTGAATAATATGGAGCTGGGTCATAACGTCATGCATGGTCAATACGACTGGATGCAACACCCGCACCTTAATAGCCAAAGGTTTGACTGGGATATTGTTTGCCCTGCTCCATTATGGCAACACTCTCATAATTATTTACATCATACTTTTACTAATATTGTTGGCCGTGATCATGACGTAGGCTATCACTTGATTCGGGTGACTGATGAACAGCCTTGGACGCCAGAAGATCGCTACAATATGTTTAGCACAGCAGTACTGGCATTTGGTTTTGAATGGGCAGTAGCGTTTCATGACATTCAAATCAGTGCCGATGAATATGCTGACTCTCCTGATTTGCACAAAATCATGCAGCAAAAATCGCGCGCGCTATTTTCCAAAATCGGACGACAAATAGGTAAAGACTACATTGCCCTACCGTCTGTGGTAGCGCTGACACTAGGTCGTCGTAGCGCCTTTAGTACGCTAAGCGGTAACATGACGGCCAACACTGTCCGTAATCTATGGACGTGGGCAGTAATTTTTTGCGGACATTTCACTGAGCAAGCGCATATCTATACCCATCTCGATGCCAATGAAAGTAAAGGCGACTGGTACGTACGACAAATCCTTGGCTCTAGCAATATCAAAGGCAGCAAATGGTTTCACCTTTTGACGGGTAATTTATCTCATCAAATTGAGCACCATATATTTCCTGATATGCCAGCTGGCCACTATGCAAAGATTGCGCCGCAGGTACAGGACATATGCCGTAAATATAGTTTAACCTACAATACAGGGCGCTTTGGTACACAACTCAAGCAAGTACTGGGGCGTATTTACCACTTTAGCAAACCTAGTGAAAAAGAGTGGCAAGCCTACGTGCAGTCAACGGAGAATGCTGACAGTGATGCTCATCAAGAGGTTAAGTTAGAAGCTAATTTAGATACTGAATCAGCGATAGAAAATACTGGTGGTCTGATTCGATTTTTGCCTCCAGTCGTTCGTAAAGCCATATTGTATGCATGGTGACACATTCAGATTTGCAACCAGATACTGCCATGATAAGGTAGTACAAAAGACATGGATAACTCTAACAGTCTTCCTATCAACTATTACGGTAAATGCCTAGATTGTCGATCGTCAAGCTTGCATACTGAAATCGCGGTATTAAAACCAATAAAATATTTAGTTCATAATAAAAATTCGATAATAAGAAAAGGAATACATTAATGAGTAATCAAACATCTAAACCAAATCTAGAAATTGTTCATAATCAAGCAGCGAAACGCTTTGAGACATCTATCGACGGTCAGACTGGTTATATCAGCTATCAGGAAAGTGCTGACAAGCTGGTCTATGACCATACTATCGTACCGCAACAATTGGGTGGACGCGGTGTTGGCTCAGCCCTCGTTAAGCATGCATTGAATTATGCACGCGAACAAAATAAAAAAGTTGTGCCGCAATGCTCATTTGTCGCGTCATATATTAGTAAGCATCCCGAGTATCAGGATTTAACTTAACTGGCAATGAAATCGGAGTTAGTCAATTCATTGACTAGACCCCGTAAATGATATTGCGCCAAGCAGGACAAAATATGTAGATATTTATGTAGCATAGGAAACATACCCTAGCACCACTTTTAATAAACCAATTCGACATAACAATAAAGGTTATTAATATGAGTAGTTTATCTGACAAACAAATCAATCTACAGCTAGAAGAGCTTGCTGGTTGGCAGCGTGACGGCAATAGTATCGTCAAGACCTATCACTTTAGCGACTTTATCGAAGCTATGAGCTTTATGAATCAAGCGGCATTTCATGCTGAAGCGCTTGAGCACCATCCTGAATGGCGTAACACCTATAATATTGTAGAAGTCCGTTTAACCAATCATGATACGGGCGGTATATCTAGTCAGGATATTCGTCTAGCCAAACGTATGGAGCATATTATTCAACCCAAACGGTTATGATGGCAAGTCTATAACATATGCTTCTGTACTGATTATCTTGATTAGAGCAAACAAAAAAGACCCTCAACTGAGGGTCTTTTTTATAGTAGTTATTTATCAATATAAGCCGTGTTTACATCTTACGGCTGACAAAGGCAACGATAAATAAGATGACAGCAACTGCTAGGAAAATATATGCCAAATTAGCAGATAATCCTGCGACACCGCCGAAACCTAGTAAACTCGCTAGTAGTGCGATCACTGCAAAAATAATAGCCCAACGAAACATAACCTTCTCCTTAATTGATTATAAAAACAGATATTAGAATTTATATAGCACTTATTAACTTGTTTTTATCTAATGCTAGTTATTACTGTTTACGCTTATAGATTAGCAATGTTCATCTTCAAAAAACGTTCATTTTAGTAATAATATCGGTAGGTTATGTAAATTTTGTAGTAACTGTTAATGTCTCATACCAAATTCTATTTAATAGATGATACTTTTAAGATATAACTATATTTTTGAATATAATGCTCTTTAACTAAGTTTTTTTATTTAGCGCTCTTTTATTAAAAGCTACTTTCCTGGCCGTGTGCAGAACTATTTTAAATTTCTAACGTTATACGTGATGTTGTATATGATATAGACATCAAACTATAAACTGTAGCGACCTCATAAACCCCTAACCTAATTAAACGACTTGGTTTATAGTTTAATTTCCACTTATTTTCAAACCTATTAAGGACAATACATATGGATACCAATACGGATAATGAAAACCCTATACAAAAAACTGGCAGCGACACACGACCTTATGCAGTCGTTCTATATGGTGCAACAAGCTTTGTCGGTCAGATTACTGCTCACTATTTAACCAATTTTTTGTCAAATAATAAGAATAAAGACGACTCAAATATATCATGGGCAATTGCAGGTCGCGATGAAGACAAACTCAATCAGCTACAGGCCAAACTTGAGAGCAAGGTAGACATTATTATTGCCAACAGCAACGATACCGCCAGTCTTAATAAGATGACCAAACAAACTCAAGTCATCATTTCAACTGTAGGACCGTATCTGAAATATGGTGAGCCATTGATCAAATCGTGTGCCGAAAATGGTACTGATTATGTCGACCTTACTGGTGAGGCCATTTTTATCAAAGATATGATGGACAAGTACCAAGATACGGCTAAGCAAAGCGGTGCCCGTATCGTCAACTCTTGCGGTTTTGACTCTATTCCATCAGATTTGGGCGCATACTTTACTCAAGCCAAAGCAGAAGAGAAGTTCGGCAAAACCTGTAATGTTATTCATATGCGTGTCAAAGCAGCTAAAGGTGGTATTTCAGGCGGCACTATTGCATCGATGGCATCAATATTTGAAGAGGCTGGCGAGGACAAATCGCGCCGCAAACAAGTGGCCAACCCTTATTTGTTAAACGATGATGCCAATGTACCAAACGTACGTCAGGATAATGTCAGCAAACCAGTATATGACAGCAACCATAAACGCTGGCTAGCACCTTTCGTTATGGCAACCATCAATACGCGTATTGTCCATCGTACCAACCAATTGCTCAGCTATGAGTACGGTCGCGATTTCAAATACGACGAAGCCATGTGGATGCAGGATGGCGTCAAAGGGCAACTATCTAGCTATGCCATGAGCGCAGGTTTATTAGGTTTTGCCACTGCGATGATGATTAAACCAAGTCGCGAGTTACTGTCCAAGCACGTATTACCAAAGGCAGGTTCGGGACCTTCCAAGGACGAACAAGAAAATGGCTACTTTGATATTCGTCACTTTGGACAAACAGCTAAAAATGACACCATCACCGTTAAGGTGACAGGCGACAGAGATCCTGGTTATGGCAGTACCTCTCGTATGATTTCGCAGGCAGCATTATGTTTGGCACAAGACATCAGTAAAGAGGACGTTGGTGGTGGATTTTGGACGCCTGCTTCAGCAATGGGTGATAAGCTAATCACTCGCCTAGAAGCGCATTCTGGCCTTAGCTTTGAAGTGATTGATAGTTAATTTAGCAGATTCCAATACAGGCTCAACATTTTTATGACCGTATCTTGTTATCGAGATACGGTTTTTTATGGTCTACTTTATGAACTCAGATCGGAGTTAAGAAAAAAATAACGTATTTTTTTGGTGAGTAATGTTTCTGTTTTCCAATTATTTAATACTTTAAGATATTAATCACCAATCTAATATTGCTACTACCATTCTATAGATTTTCTGGAAGAATAAGATACAAACATTAGTTTAATAAAATAAACCAAATTAAAATATATATATGTCAAAATTTGAAATTTACTCAGACATTAGTTTTAAAACAGAAGTAAAACCCTACAGAAGAAGTCAATATCATATGAATAGATAATTTCTAAAAAACTATTAATAACAACTAGCTAAGATAAAATACATATCTTAACTATCTAAACATTCATATTTTTAGATACTAATCGTCTTATTGTATATTTGTTGCTAATAGAACTATTTATTGGCAAACCTAATCAGATAATTAACCTTCATTACTTATAAAACCTTAGCAAACTTAAAAGGCTAAATACTAACTAAACTTTAAATGTGACAGTTTCATAACGTCACAAGAAAACATTAAGCTGTTAGAACTTTAATGAGTTTGCTACTGAAATATAAACTGCATCGTTGATAATTTGCATACGGTATTTACAGACACACCTAAATAGAAACGACCCATTATTGAATAAATATGAGTTATCGTTTCTAACTATATCTAATTATATATCATGGAGTTTTACAATGAAAAAGAATGTTTTATCATTAATCGTAGGCGCTACTCTTGTACTACCAACTATGGCAATGGCAGCACCTGTCAATAATAGCGATCTAGCACCATCAGATATGCGTAATGCTCCTGTCGAGAGCACTGTACAAGCCGAAGTAGAAGGTCCTAATGGTGAGCTGCTAGCTACTCAACCTGGCGCTGTAGATGTCGAAGAGTCAAATACTGCTGATGTCGATATGGAAATGGGTAATGAAGCAGATGAAATGAATGGCGAAACTGACGAAGTTGAACAAGAAATTGAAGAAACTAACGATACAAATATGGATGTTGAAGCGAGCGATTATAATTAGATCGGATAGTCAAAAAATAAATGATATCTAAAACGCAATTTCTAATTATTACCAACAATATGTATCGAGGCTTTACAATGAAAAAGAATATTTTATCGTTAATTTTAGGCACTACACTTGCATTACCTACACTTGCAATGGCAGCACCAACAGATATGACACCAGCTAACATGCAAGAAGCAGCTGCTGATAGTGCAATGCAAGCTGAAGTGGAAAGTGCAGAGAGTGAGGTCGCTTCTGCTGAATCTAGTCCATTTCAAATCAGCGAAACTCAAACCATCTCTATTGCGAGAACCAATAGCAACTCAGATATGGCTATGCAGGTAGAAGGTGTGCAGCAACCAGATATGCAACAACCAGATATGCAACAACCAGATATGCAACAACCAGATATGCAACGACCAGATATGCAACGACCAGATATGCAGCAGCCAGACATGCAGCAGCCAGACATGCAGCAGCCAGATATGCAGCAGCCAGATATGCAGCAACCTGCCATCAGATAGTTAGGCAACATCGGCTAATGCATTACTTGAAACAGTAATTTCGTATTGTATTTTTAAGTCAAAAAAAGGCAGCCATACGGCTGCCTTTTTTGTTATACGTGACTATAAATTATAGCTACTTTCAATAGTACTTATTTCTTAGCTTTGGTGACGCCAGCTTCTTGTAATAGAGCTCCGAGTGTACCCATCTTGCTTGGGGTTTCAGCTTTATCATTTTTCACCGGTTTACTACGATTGTTCGCGCTGTCTTTATCGTGACGCTTACTACGTAGCTTAGATGGACGTTTGTCAGCAGCTGGACGATTGCTATTTGTATTATTATTATTGCGCGTACGACTGGTTTTCTCACCATCTGCACTAGCTGTCGTAGACTTGGCAGCAGTACGTACAGGTTTTTCAGATTCAGGCTTCATACTAAACCCAATACGGCCACGTTTCTCATCGATAGAGATGACACGTACCGACACGATATCACCAGGTTTGACACGATTCATAGGGTCTGCGACAAAGTCATTGGCCATCTGCGAGATATGCACCAAACCATCCTGATGCACGCCAACGTCAACGAAACAACCAAAAGCCGTCACGTTAGTAACCACTCCTTCTAACGTTATGCCTTCGCTTAAATCTTTAATGCTATTGACGTCATCACGGAAATTGGCTGTTTTAAACTCAGGACGTGGATCGCGAGCAGGCTTAGCAAGTTCTTCGACAATCGCTTTTACGCTGACATTATCGTCGTTAGCAGCCAATGTAGTCGTATCGATAGTATTGAGCACACCATCGTTACCGATGACTTCCGACAATGGCTTGTCCGCTTGTGCGAGTAAGCTATCGACCAATGCATAGCTTTCTGGATGCACACCAGTGGCATCTAGTGGGTTGCTACCATTATGAATACGTAAGAAACCAGCTGCTTGCTCGAATGTCTTAGTGCCTAGGCGTGGGACATTTTTAAGCGCTTCACGGCTATCAAATGCACCGTGCTCTTTGCGATAGGTGACAATTTGCTGCGCCACATTGCGATTGAGGCCTGCGATGTGAGCCAAAATAGCTGGACTGGCTGTGTTCACATCCACACCAACGGCATTCACACTGTCTTGAGTTACTTTATCAAGGCTGTCTGCAAGCTGGTTTTGATTAACATCGTGCTGATATTGACCCACACCAATGGCTTTTGGATCAACTTTAACAAGCTCTGACAATGGATCCTGCAAGCGACGCGCAATAGAAACCGCTCCGCGTACCGAAACATCTAGATTAGCAAGCTCATCACTCGCAAGTTCACTTGCCGAATAAACAGACGCGCCCGACTCATTAACAATAACAGCTTTGGCTTTTAGTGCATCGTTCGCGGCCAAAATCTCTTTGATCATCACATCTGTTTCACGACTTGCAGTACCATTACCGATGGCCACTAAATCAACGTTATAAGTGCTTAACAGCGCATCTATGACTTTTTTGGCTTCATCCATCTTATTATCAGGTGCAAACGGATACACGGTCGCTATCACAGGTTTCTCTTCGCTATCTGACACCACATGACCTTGCGCATCGACGATAGCCATTTTTACGCCATGGCGGATACCAGGATCGACACCTAAGATCACTTTCGGTCCTGCTGGCGCAGACATTAGCAAATGCTGTAAGTTGCTAGCAAACACATCAATCGCATCCGCTTCTGCGGCTAGACGCTTTTCAGTTAACAAGCGATGCTCGATATGCGGACGCCATTTGTCTTTCCACAAGCTACTGGCTGCCTCTGCTAAAAACTCGCGACGTGCTGCTGGTGCTTTGGTATCAACATCAAAATGGTTGATAATTTTTTCGATAAATGGCGTGTCTTCGCCTTCAATTTTTAGACCCAAGACGTTTTCTTGACGACCGCGCAACATTGCTAATAGGCGATGGTTTGGCAATCGAGCAAGGCTTTCGCTATGCTCAAAATAGTCTTTGAATTTTTCGCCAACTTCGCGCTTTTCTTCGCTCGCAACGCTCGATACGATACTGGCTGTTTTGGCAAAACCACTGCGTAAGTTGTCCAACAAGCCCAGTGCTTGTGTCCATTCATCAACGATGATCGCTTGTACGCCAGCGAGTTGTTTTTCGATGTCGCTAAAATCAACCTCGATTTCATTACCACTGTCATCAGTGATAATTGACTGGACTTGATAGTCAGCCAAGGCATCCGTCGGGGTGACTTCTTGTGTCAAGACCGCTTGGGCAGCAGTGTCAAGACCAGCGGCGCGAGCTTTGGCAGCAGGCGAACGACGACGCGGGCGATATGGCAGATAGATATCTTCAAGCTCAAGCTTAGACGTCGCATTATCGATACGCGTCTGTAGCTCATCAGTCAGATTGCCCTGTGTGTTTAGTAGCTCAGTAATTTTGAGGCGACGTGTTGCCATGTCACGCTCATAATTAAGAGACTTCTCTAACGCACGCAGCTGCGCATCATCAAGATTCTGAGTCTTCTCTTTGCGGTAACGCGCAATAAAAGGAACCGTCGCGCCTTCATCATAAAGTTTGACAAACGCATTGACTTGAGCAGTCTTAATGCCAAGCGCGCGAGCAAGCTTGTCGTGAATATTCGCGTGTGTGGTTGCATCTAAAACCTGTGCATTTGTCGAGGTTTGAGATGACGTTAAGGTATCAGTGCTACTCATATACGTATCAATCGTTGAGAAATGTAGCTTTGCATTATAGCAAAAGCTGCATGAATAAAAATCCTTTTTATCTTTTCGTTATTTATTGCGCATTTTATGGCGTAAATCCTTCTATATCGCACATCCTATGGACTTATTAAACAAACGCATACAGCATTTATTGTCATGGGTGATGCAATTCACGGTGCAATCTTATACACTAAAGTAGTAATAACACAAATATTGATATGTGCTGACATATTGAACAATAGTTTTTAATTTTATAATGCGCTTATTCGTAACCAATAATTAAATAACGACGATTGATGGCAATGTTTTTGCTCATAGCTATTTGTTTGTCGTTTCTGATAACAATAATTTTTATAAAAGGATGTCTGTATGACCGATAACAACAGCCCTGACACGTTGACGCAGCGTATTTTAGTCGTCGATGATGATGCTCGTCTGCGCTCTTTGTTACAACGCTTTCTAGAAGATGATGGTTTCGTTGTTCGTACTGCTCATGATGGTAGTCAGATGGATAAACTCATGCAGCGTGAGCTTTTCTCCTTGGTCGTGCTTGATTTAATGCTACCAGGCGAAGACGGTATCAGTATCTGCAAGCGTCTACGTGAAGACAATGCAGATATTCCTATCATTATGCTTACCGCTAAAGGTGGCGATGCTGATCGTATCGCAGGTCTAGAAGCAGGTGCAGATGACTATCTACCTAAACCATTTAATCCAAAAGAGCTTTTGGCTCGCATTAAAGCAGTACTGCGTCGTCAAAACCGAGAGTTGCCAGGTGCGCCAAGTCATCAACTTGAAGTGGTTGAATTTGGGCCATGGACACTGGATTTGTCGACCCGTACGCTTAAACGCGACGGTAATGTCGTTACTTTGACGACTGGTGAATTTTCAGTCCTAAAGGCACTCGTACAGCATCCACGTGAGCCATTGACCCGTGACAAGTTGATGAACCTTGCTCGTGGTCGTGAATGGGGTGCGATGGAGCGTTCTATCGATGTCCAAGTATCACGTTTACGTCGTCTGATCGAAGACAACCCTTCACAGGCGCGTTATATCCAAACGGTTTGGGGCGTAGGTTATGTGTTCGTTCCTGATGAAGCTGAGATAGAAACCATCGAAAGTGAATAACTTTTGATTGGTTTAATTTCTTTCAGTATAGGCCGTGTTTGGTTACTTACAAGCACGTGCCAATATGATGAGTATACCTGTGAAAAAACCTATGATTTTTCAAAACATACCCTGTACATTAGTGACAGGGTTTTTAGGTGCTGGTAAAACCACTGTTATTAATCAGTTACTGACTACAAAACCTAATAACGAGCGCTGGGCTTTACTGATCAATGAGTTTGGCCGTATCGGTATCGACGGTGCACTTTTAGCGAGTTCTCAAGACAGTGGTTTTGAGCAAGAAAATATCGCCATTCGTGAAGTCAGTGGTGGCTGTATCTGCTGCACCAGTCAGCTGCCTTTACAAATTGCCATCAGTCGTCTGCTCAGTGACCATCATCCGCAGCGACTGCTTATTGAGCCTACAGGATTGGCACATCCACGCGAGCTAATACTACAACTCAGTGCGCCGCATTGGCAAACCGCACTAAAAATGAATGCCGTGATAACCGTTTTGAGTGGCGAGCAGTGGCAACAGACTAAGTATCGTGATCATGATGGTTTTCAGGCGCATGTCCGTGATGCCGATGTGTTGGTCATCAACCGCTATGCCCAATTAGATGTTAGCGAAAAACAAGCTTTAGTAGAATGGATAACCAAGCTAAATTCTCAAGTAAAAATCATTTGGACAGTATCAAGACTGGCGTCAGCTGAAACAACAGATTTATCAGATGGCCAATTAACAGACGCATACTCAGCAACGTTGAAAGATCAGCTGAACAAACCTAGCTATATCATTTTGAATCAACGCAAAGTCAATATCGCTCACTCTCAAAAATCGATGATTGGTTTGCGGTCTCAAGGCAATTCTTTAGCCGCTATGCCAGTGTCGAGTCCATCTACAGATGAGCACGAAGCTCAAGACAATATTAATAATGACCTACCCTATCGCTATCATGAAGAGCAGCAAGACTTTCAATTGGCTGGATGGCGACTACCTGCATACTACGTACTAAACGCTGACGACCTACAGAACTGGCTATTAGCATTGCCAAACTGGGAACGTATCAAGGGCGTGGTGCATACCTCGGACGGATGGATGCAGATCAATTTTAACCCTGGTAGTCTAACTACCAAAACTATTGACCCACAGACTGATAGTCGGTTAGAAATTATTTTACAATCAGATGGTGATGTCGACACAGCTATAGAAAAAACAGAAAGTAAGAATGATGCTGAAGCGTTATCATCCTTGATAAACTGGGAAGATTGCGATCGCGAACTGATGGCAATGGTTATATAGCAACAGACAAAAAAGGGCGGACATTGCTATCTTACCTAGCAATGTCCGCCCTTTTTTTCAACGCAACTAACTATTTTTTAGCGCAACTGACTGTCTTTACTACCACGACGATTAAACAGCTCAGCTGCTCTTGCTTCTTGTTCAAGCTCTGTCTGGCAGCTAACGCAATGCTGAATACCAGGCACTGCCAGTCGCCTTGCCTCCGGAATAGGCTTACCACATTCATCACACAGCTCAGCACTTACACCTGTCGGTAACGAACGTCGCGCTCGTTCCAACGCATCATTTACAGTTGCATCCATCTGTTCGTGCTCAGCACCATCTCTTGACCAACCACCTGCCATAATTTCACCCTTTTTTTTATTCGTTATAATCAGACAATACAAATGTCTTTAATAACAAATAGATGGGGCTAGATATAAACAATTGCAACCTGCGATAGTTTATAAAACCATCAATAAATAATGACGTAATCGATTCAAGAACTGCACTGCTAATCTTTAGGTTGTAGCTCAACCACTTGGCCGCGTACGCCAATACTTTCATCACTCATCAGACAGACATAGCCTGCCATAATCTCCTCAGGCGTTTTTAAGTTCATCGGGTTTTCACCCGGATAAGCATGCGCACGCATATTGGTACGAGTACCACCTGGATTTACACAGTTAAAGCGTAGATTAGTGGTGTTCTGAGTTTCTTGAGTAAAAATATCACTCATACCCTCTACTGCTTGTTTTGAGAGTGCATAAGCCCCCCAAAAAGCACGAGGATGCGTACCTACAGTGCTAGAGGTAAAGACAACAGAGCCATGATCAGCATCTTTCAATAGTGGCAATAACGCTTGGGTCAGCGTAAAAGTCGCTGTGAAATTGACTTTCATCACTTGAGCGAAAGTATCGACGTCATACATCTCAAGTGGCGTCAGTTGGCCCAACACACCGGCATTGTGCAAGATACCATCTAACTGACCGATTTCTTTATTAATTAGTCCTTCAAGCTGCTGCATTTCAGCGTAAGTTGCCCCTTCTAAATTCATCGGCAACATAGCGGGCTGCTTACCACCAAGACTTTCAATCTCATCGTAGACGTATTCAAGCTTGCTACTAGTGCGCCCTAACAATAGAACAGTGGCACCATAACGAGCATAGGCCAATGCAGCAACACGGCCAATACCGTCCCCTGCACCAGTCACTAAGATAGTCTTACCATCTAGGCAATTACTGGGTGGCACAAAGCTACGAATATCGTCATGAGTCAAAGGCTGAATAGGACTTTGAACCGTTTTTTTATTGTCTTTCTGATCGACTGGTTGATCATTATTGTCACTCATGGCATTACTCACTACTTATCATCAAATCGTTAAGGATATATGCTTATGGTTATAAAACTGGTGATATATAATTGGTATTCTAGCTTTACTACTAACGCTGTTAAAACTGCCTATAAAAAGGCAACTTAGAAAAAAGGTGACTTAGAAAAGTGCAGTCTATAAATACTCAAATTTACCAGAAGAGAGCAATAATTTGTTTAACTGCTCAGGCGTATCCGTAATATAGTCGGCACCCCATTTTTTCAAAGACTTTTGATCTTCAGGTGGAATATACCCATAAGCAGCCAAAATCGTTGGCATACCAGCTGCATTACCCGCTTCAATATCACGTACATGATCACCGACATAGAGTACGCAACCCGCCGCACCTCGAGGTATACCAAGCTTTTCTAACGCCATATACATAGGCTCTGGGTCTGGTTTGGTGCGTGATACATCATCTGGACATACCAGAGCCGCACAACGTTGATCCAGTTGCATCTCACTTAGTAGCTTTTCGGCTAAGTAACGCGGCTTATTGGTAACGATACCCCACGGCACACCCTTTGCTTCAAGTTCGGTCAATACCGCTTCAAGTGCTTGAAACACGCAACTATCGACGCAGATATCTGCTTCATAATCGTCTAAAAATTGCTGACGAAATTCAAGCAACGCCTCTTCGCTGACTTCAAGTTGGTCATTATGCCTTAGCATCAGTTGTACCATGGCTGAGGCACCCGCAGAGACTTGCTCACGAATTTCCACTTCAGGCGGTGCTTGCCAATCATTTTCGAGGCTCATCTTACCAATGATACGAACAAAATCAGCAGCAGTATCGATTAATGTCCCATCAAGGTCAAATAAAACAGCTTTTACAAATTGGGTCATAGTGAATGCTCTTGAAATTGATGACGTGTTTAGTGAAAGTATAGTAAATAAACGACTGTATGTAGCATTAAACCAGTGGCTTTTGTACGGCTATCATATAATTGACATCAACGTTTTGGGCAAGCCAATAGCGTTTAGTCAACGGATTATAATGTAAACCAATAATATCCTGACGGACAAAACCGGTGCTGAGTGCCGTTTTATCCAATTCAGCGGGCGTAATAAATTTGGCATAGTCATGGGTACCACGATCCAGTAGGCGCAGTACATACTCTGCACCAACAATGGCAAACAGATAAGACTTAGGGTTGCGATTAATCGTTGATAGTACGCAAACCCCGCCAGGAGCTAGCAACTCATAGCAAGCCTGCACAATCGAGCCAGGGTCTGGCACATGCTCTAGCATCTCCATGCAAGTCACCACATCAAACTGACCAGCATGCGTTTTTGCCAACTCTTCAACGGGTATATGCTGATAACGAAGCGTATTCTCTAAATGGCTTTGTTCAGCATGTAACGCAGCAGCCTTTAGGTTTTCTGTACCTAAATCAACTCCTGTCACATCAGCACCGCGGCGTGCCATAGATTCTGACAATATTCCGCCGCCGCATCCTACATCAAGTACTTTTTTGCCGGTAAGTCCTTGCTCAGCGGTCTTGTTAGCAGTATCGTTATTGCTAGCAGCATTTTGATAGCCACGTTTAACGTTTTCTTCTATCCAATTTAAACGTAATGGGTTAATTTCGTGTAACGTTGCAAACGCGCCTGTATTGCTCCACCACTCACTTGCCAAGTTATTAAATTTTTCGACTTCACTAGGATCTACGTTTATGGTGTTAGACTCTGCATTATTGAAAGCAGCATTATTATTTTGATCACTTGAAGTTGACGAAGAATTTAAAGCTGAGTTCATGGTATGTTCCTTGATTGTCACTATAGTTATTATCGTTTACCGTGTACGATTATGTACTTAATGTTAGCATGAGAGTAGCATTTTTGTCGTAAGCACATCGTCACCGATTGTGAATAAGTTTAAACTTCACCCTATTTATTAGGCAGTATTTTAATATATAAAAGATATATATCCTTATAATAATATTGCATCCTAATACTCTGAACAGTTTTACACCATGCATAGAAATAAAGCAGACGTTTAAGAAACAGTAGGTTCAGAAACTAACAAGCAATATACCTTAAATAATGGCTAACAGCTTTACAACTATCGGTTAAGAATGCGATTCACAAGTACATACTTTTTACGTTATCATAGTCGATACTTTGTTATTGTTCGATTATACTCGGCGCTGTCTAGTTTAGACGCTTTAAAAGTTATATATTTTAGAGTGTCACATGTTTAACAACTATACAGGCACCAACCTCTTAACCCATTCTAAGTCTCCACACCTCAAGGATAAAGTATGAAACGTGTCATCACACTGACTGGTCTAGCCATGGCCATCGGACTTGCCTCTATGGGCGCACAAGCTGCAGACTATGTCGCTGGAAAAGATTATCGTGTGCTAGACAACCCAGAGAAAATCAGCGGTGATGCTATCATTGTTCGTGAATTCTTTTGGTATGGTTGCCCACATTGTAATGCGCTCAACCCACATATGGAAAAATGGGCAAAGAACAAAGATAAAGATGTTGCCTTCTTTAAAACGCCAGCGGCAATGAATCCTGTTTGGGAAACCAACGCTCGCGGTTTCTATGCAGCGCAGTTACTAGGATTCGAAAATAAAACACATGATGCTTTGTTTAACGCAATCCATAAAGACGGTAAAAAACTGTTTGACCAACAGTCACTAAGTAAATGGTATGGCTCACAAGGTGTTGACGAGAAAAAATTCAATAGCCTTTACAACTCATTCGCTGTTGGTACAAAAATTGGTCGCTCACAAGCTGGCGCTAAACGCTATCAAGTAACGGGTGTACCAACCGTGGTGGTACAAGGTAAATATGTCATCAGCGGTCAAGACGCTACTGTACCTAAGATCGTTGACTTTTTAGTTGATAAAGTACGTGCCGAAAAGAAATAACTCAAGTAATAAAGATTCAAATAATACACGTGACGTATGATCCATCTGTACGTCATGCACAAAAAAGCCAATCAATTTATGATTGGCTTTTTTGTGCATAGTTTTTTAGCTAGTTATTTTCTAACTATCAATTTTTAACTAATAGCATTCTAGCTTGGTATAAGTGTTATTTTTTTAGCTGCGATAAAATAGCCACTTCACGAACATAACTCGCCAAATCTTCTTCAGACTCTGCTAGCAACTCATCATCTTGTATATGTTTGGCATACTCTATCCACAATAGTAACTGGTACATGCTGTGGTGCTCAGAAGCTTTATATTGCTTCACAAACTGCTTGAGTGTACCTTCATCGTTGATATTTAGACGCTCGTACCAGCTCTCTATTTTTGAGACTTGCTCTTTAGGAAAAAAGGCATCAAATAGTGCTTTTATCAGCTCATGACGATTCTCTTCAATCATGAGTTTGCCAACACGTTTGGTCTGACGATTGCGAGCATTAGCACTAGTAATATCAGCGAGCGCCATTAGCTCTGCCATGAAGTAATCGCTGGCAGGTAAGGCTTTTAACTGTTTTTTCGATAGGCTGGCAAGCGGTATAGATAACTGCTGCAAGCGCTCATGGGCTTTTTTGAGTTCTGTGCGCGAGACGCGCATGTCCTGTTCTTTCCAGTCAATCATAAAAGCTTTCCAAAATAATAATTAATAAATTAAATAGTGTCTGATATCACTACCAACGACTCTTTTCGCGGTGTTTTGCCAATACTTTCAAGCCTTTAGGCATAGCATTAGCAAGGCGACGTTGTAGATGATCAGTAATAAAAACAGAGCGATGTTTGCCGCCCGTACAGCCTATGGCAACCGTGACCGTATGACGATTATTGTGCAAAAACTCTGGTAGCCAACGGGTCAAAAACTTATCAATATCATCCATCATTTCTGCTACTTCTGGATAATCTGAAAAGAATCTGCCTACCTCAGTATCTAAACCTGTCGAGTCACGTAACTCAGGGTTCCAGTGAGGATTCGGTAAAACCCTAACATCGAAAACAAAGTCAGCATCAATAGGGCTACCGTATTTAAAACCGAAGGACAGTAGATTGATGACAATCTGGTTGTCCATGCCTATATGTTCACGCAAACTATCTTTTAATTGGTGAATATTTAAACTACTGGTATCAATCCTAATATCAGCATGACTAGCAATCGGCTCTAACAGTTCAACTTCTTTTTTGATAGCGGCAGGTAAATTAAAGGCAATATGCTTAGCATTATCACTGTCAGTATCTTGAGACATCAAAGGATGTACACGGCGCGTTGCATTGAAACGAGCTATCAGCGTACTTTCCTGTGCAGTCACATATAGAATCTGTACCGCATTGGATCCATAAGTTTCCTTAAGAGAGGCATACGTTACTGCAAAATTAGATAGATCAGCACGTGGCGTTCGAATATCAACACCAAGCGCTATACGATGAATGCCGCTTTCGTTAACCAGTTTATGAGCAGCATTAGGTAATAAAGACAGTGGCAGATTATCAATAGAGTAATAGCCCAAATCTTCTAAAATATTCAATACTGAGGTTTTACCAGATCCCGAACGCCCTGACACCACCAATATACTGAGCTTATTTGTAGACATCTGATCCGCTACCGATACTGACGTATTAATATTTTGATCCTGACTTACACCCATGATCTACTCATCCAAGTCTATTATATCCAGTCTACTGATATGTCATAAGAGCCTAATTTACCACTACTAACTGATTGTCTAGTAAGCGCGCTCGTCCTAGCCAAGCTGCAACTAAAATAACGATGTTTTTGTTTTCTGTATTGAAGGTTATAGAATCGCTTACGACAGAACCCAGCTCTTCAGTCTTTACTTCCAAATAATCAATAATAAAACCTGCATCACCAATGCGTGCCCGCGTATCTACTAACAGTTGGTCGAATGCTTGTTGACTAAGATCAGTACGTTTTAATTGTAGAGCAAATTCTTGCAATTCTTGATGTAGTACAGGGGCAACCTGTCGTTCATCTGCACTTAAGTATTGATTGCGCGATGATAGCGCCAAACCATCATCAGCACGAACAATAGGTGCGCCGATAATGTTAATAGGATAACTCAGGTCACGTACCAGTTGCTTAATGATGGAAAGCTGCTGATAGTCTTTTTGTCCAAATACTGCCACATCTGGTTGTACGATATTGAACAGTTTAGAGACAACGATGCCAACACCATCAAAGTGTCCAGGACGTGATTGACCACATAGTTGATTTGCGATATCTCCAGCCAACACAGCAGTAGGTGGTGGTAATACTGGATACATTGTATCAATGCTAGGTGCAAATACGTAATCTGCACCAACTGTCGCAAGCTTGGCCACATCTACATCTAGCGTACGTGGATAGCTGTCAAAATCCTCCCCAACGCCAAACTGAGTGGGGTTTACGAAAATACTGACTACCACTACATCTGCATACTGTTTGGCAATTCTTACAAGCTCAAGATGACCGTCATGTAGATTACCCATTGTTGGTACTAACGCGATACGCTGCTGACGCTCTTGTTTGTCACTTTGCTGACCACGATAAGGCTGAAGCGCTTCACGTAGTGATGAGATATCATGATGAATAATTGGAGACATGATTACTTTTCTTCTATTCAAACGTTCTGTTGTTCAATAGCTTAAATGACTTTAATAACTTCAAAATCAGCTAAATTGGTGCTGCTCAGTCGGGAAACTACCTTCGCGTACTGACTGCTGATAGAGTGCAAAAGCACCTTCGATACTGTGCGCGCTATTGCGTTCATCTGTTAAAAAATCATGGACAAAACGTGGCACTCGGCCATGAGCCATACCAAGCATGTCGTGCATCACCAGCACTTGGCCATCAGTATCTGCACCAGCACCAATACCAATAACTGGCACGGCAACGGCTTCAGTAACGGCTTTTGCAAGCTCAGCAGGCACACATTCTAATACCAGCAGTGCAGCACCAGCGGCTACGACTGCTTTGGCATCAGCAAGCAATTTATCAGCCGCTTCATCACCGCGACCTTGAATCTTATAACCACCAAACACGTTGACTGATTGCGGAGTCAAACCAAGATGTACACAAGTTGGTGTACCTGCTTGCGCCAAGGTCGTTACCAATTCGCACAGCTCACTACCGCCTTCGATTTTTACGACATGCGCCCCTGCTTGCATTAGCGTGCGGCTATTAGCAACGGCTTCTGGTAATGTCACATAACTCATAAATGGAAGATCAGCTAATATCAGCGCATGTTTGTTACTACGGGCAATATTAGCAGTATGATAAGCCATATCCTTAACTGTCACAGGTAGCGTTGAGTCATGGCCTTGTACAACCATGCCCAAGCTATCGCCAATTAAAATCGTATCAATTTCAGCTTTTTCCATCATTCGTGCAAACATCGAGTCATAACAAGTCAAGCAAGTGAACTTGGTACCTTCTTTTTTAAACTTATTTAGAGTAGATAATGTCGTCATATGACCCTCAATTAATCTGCCATGCCTTTAATTGTCAATATTGATACTATTCTAGCTGTGATCAAGATGTCTTAGACCGATCTCCCAATCATTTATCGTCTATCACCTAGCATCATTTACTTATAATCAATTGCTTGATAATAATGTTAAACCTGTCCAATCGCGACTTTGGGAATAGTCACCTATCGACTTACCTGCGATGGTTAAATTTGGCGACAACTCTCGCAGTGGTATTAAGACAAAATTTCGCTCACTTAAACCAGCATGCGGTACTGTCAGTATTGGATCAGTAATCTGCGTCTCACCGTATAGCAAAATATCAACGTCCAGACTACGTTCACCCCAGCGGCGTAAACGTGCGCGCTTGGCCATGCTCTCTAACTGCTGACAAAAAGTAAGCAGCTCGTAAGGGGCAAGTGTCGTCTCAAAAACAGCTACTGCATTAACAAAATCCGGCTGATCTTGCGGACCCATCGGTGCTGAAGCGTAAAAAGAAGAGACACTTACCTCACGTACCTGCTCATGTGCTCGCATTACTGCAAGCGCCTGCTGCAAATGATCGGTAGGCGAACCCAGCTCATTAGCGAGGTTGCTACCCAAGCCCACATAACAGGTAACCCAGTTACTATTATCTGTACTGTTATCCATATTATGCGCTTTCAGTACTAGGCTGACGGCGGCGGCGCTTCGATGGTACAGGGCCTTTATTATCAGTTGCTTTCACAGCAGGCATCTGATCACTCGTATCTTGCTTCGCTTTAGCAGCCTTTGCAGTAGTTGCTTTCACCGACTTCTTGGCTCTCGCAGGTGCAGCGGTTTTTACCGCATCTTTGCTATCTACTGCCTGACTACCTACTGCCTTTACAACTTTAGTATCGCTTTTATCAGTCGACTCAACTGCAGGCTTGGGCGCTTTTTTCGCATACTTCGCTGCTGACTTTGCTTTGTCATTACTGCCCTTCGTATCGTTACTGCCTTGTACTTCGACACTGCTTGTACCATCTACAGTAGGCTGACGACGGCGACGCTTATGCGGAATCGGCTCATTATTCATACTGACTAGCGCAGGTGATCTTGCAATCGAGCGTGCTGGTCTAGCTGATACCTGAACTTCTGGCTGGTTAGTATTAGATGATTGAACGTTATTTGAGTGTTCAGACTTAACCATTTGCTTTGGTGCATCTTGATTGGTTGATGCTTGCTTTCGTACAGGTGCTTTGCTGCGCTTCGACGTATCGTCAACTGATAGTTGCTTTTGCAATGGTGGCACAACGTTTTCATGCTCTATAACAAATAAAGGCTTAGGTTTAGCCTGTTGGTTTGTCGGTTGTTTAGCATTACTGGCAAGAGACAACTGCTGTAACTGAGCAAGCTCGTTATTGTCTTGTTCTACTTGCTGCACGTTGTGTCTTGCGCTGTCATTACGGTCAGCTTTAGATTGGCTTGCAGCGCGACGACGACGAGCTGGAATATTTGACGAATCATTTACCATTGTTTGATCATTTCTACCTTTTCCGGCATGGTCATCGGCTTTATTCTGCTTTGTACTGTGCTGATTAGATGTTACCTTATCAGTAGTCTGTGTTTTTGATTCTTGACGATTACGTCCGCGACCACGCTGCCCTTTTTTATAAGCACCTCGACGAATATTTTCGTCAAAATCCTCAATCGCTTGCTGTTGCTCTTGTTCGGACAAGGTTTGATACGTTTGCCACCAGTCACCCATATCGTTGGTTGACTCTGATAGCGGATGCTCTGCGTCACCACATTGTTCACGCAATAACAAAAAGTCAAAGCCAGCGCGGAAACGCGGATGCTCAGACAGCTGGACGATTTGTTTGCTACGCGGGGCGGCAAGTTTTGGCTGCAATATCCAAATATCACGGATAAACTGCTCAGCAAACTTCGGAATAGCAGTTTTGATACGTTGACGGTCGATGACTTTACCAGCCGCATGCATCTGCGCTTCAGCAAATGGCATATTGCGCTTTTTGGCTTTTGCCAATTGATGCAGATAGTTTTCCCACAGTAAGGCAGCATAGAAGAATGCAGGGTTGATACTCTTACCCGCTGCAATACGCTTATCGGTATTAATAGCCACCTGATTCACTAAAGCACTTGGCTCAGACGGTGGATAGATAATAAGGCTATCAATCGCACCTGATTCAAACAATAGCGGCAATAAAGGCACTAGATAGCCACCAGTAAACATCTTTTGCGTTTCATCATACAGACGATGCGGTGATATTTGCTCAAGCAGTGACCAGTTCCCATCATTAAATTGCGCGGACAATGCTTCATCAAACTCGAAGCCCAGCTTGGCTTTGAAACGTAAGGCACGTAGCAGGCGCACAGGATCTTCTTCGATACGTACTGGCGCATTGCCCAATAGACGAATGACTCTGTTGTCAATATCATCAAGCGCGCCGCAGAAATCATGAACGATGCCTTTGAGCGGTTGATAATAAAGCGCATTAATAGAGAAATCGCGACGGGAGAAATCTTGTTGGATATCGCCCCAAACATTGTCGCGCAGAATCATACCGTCTTGGTTGGTATTGGCAGCACTGGTTGGTGGACCACGGAAAGTAGCAACTTCGATCAGCTCGCGACCTGAATATACATGCGCTAACTGGAAGCGGCGACCGATAATGCGGCAGCGCTTACCAAAGACGTCTTTAATCTCATGCGGCTTGGCATCGGTGACAGCGTCAAAGTCTTTCGGGCGCAGACCTAATAAAGTATCGCGCACACCACCACCAACGATATACGCATCAAACCCAGCACGGGTCAATGTGGCAATCACTTCAGTAATGGAATTGGGTAATTCAGATTTGTTCAGTTCTAACTGCTTGGCGGCACGCTCGGCCATGCATCTACTCCTCGCCGGTATTCTTTAACTACCCCTGAATAACACAGCGTTTATCAGGCGGATGTACCCGCTAGTTTAACAAATTTTGGACCTACTGGGGGTGTTATGACATTTACTTACATGCTATTTTGTCAATATTGGGGTTTATTAATGCAAAACACCCTCATTAATCGCGAACGCTTAAACGTCTTTGGTTTTTCTCGACTGTTTTTGGACCGATACCTTTTACCTTTGCTAACTCGCCCACTGTCTTAAAATCGCCAAACATATCACGATATAAAATTATTGCCTGTGCTTTACTGCTGCCGATACCATCTAACGAAACCAGCTCACCTTCACTGGCTCGATTTATATTGATGACTTTCTGCTCACGCGCTTGTGTGACAGCCTTTTCTTTTTTGATTAAATACTCATAGGCACGTTTTGGGTCATCAAAACAAGGATCTGCATTCGCATTACTGAGTGAGACCACAGACAATAGGAGACCAAAAGCGATGGTCCTCAGTAAACTGGCAAATGAAAATTTACGATGAGCGTTCATGTTGTTTCGCCGCTTCCCACAGTGCATCCATTTCAGTTATATCGCTGTCTTCTAGTCGCTTGCCAGCAACAGCTAACTGTTCTTCAATATAGCCAAAGCGGGACTTAAACTTGTGCACGCAGGTTAAGGTAGCCGCTTCTGCATCAAGATTCAATTTGCGTGCAACGTTTACGAGTGCAAACATACAGTCGCCTAATTCTTTTTCGACCTCTCTGATATTGGCTTTGACCTCGGCTGTAGATTTATCTATTAGCTCATGCTTTAGCTCAGCAATCTCTTCGTCTAGCTTATCTACGGCACCTGCAATACCTTCCCAATCAAAACCCAACTTTGACGCTTGCTTTTGTACATCTTGCGCCTGTATCAAGGCACTACCCGCTTTGACTTGATCTAAGCGACGTTTTGATTTACCACGTGCTTCGCGTGCCTGCTGCTCCTCGAGCTTGATTTCATCCCAGCGTAATTTTACCGCTGCATCGTCTTTGAGCGTTTCGGCCTCAAACACATGTGGATGACGGCGAACCAGCTTTTCTTGTAAGGTCGTAATGACATCGCTCATATCAAAGCGCCCTTGCTCCGCATACATCTGACAATGAAACACCACTTGTAGCAGCACATCGCCAAGCTCACCTTTAATATCCTCATCATCATCGCTTTGTACCGCTTCGCCTAGCTCATAAGCCTCTTCAATAGCGTAAGGAATAAGGCTATGGTTGGTTTGCTTTTTGTCCCAAGGACAGTCGATACGTAATCGTGCCATCAACGCTAACAAATCGTCAAGCTCGCCAGTGGCTTCTGGTGTTCCTTGTACGGGCTTAGGTACGGTCATGGTGTTATCTGAAATACTCATAAGGACTGCTCTTGTCGTTTTATGTGTTGTTTGCTGACTTGTCTCATAGTTAGTGTATCATTGAACACAGCTTGGCTTATAATTGTGCTACTGATAGCTTCATTTTACCACTGCTCATGCGCGAGGAACTTTATTATTATGCCCACTTCTGTGACCACCAGCTACCAACCAGCCGCGACATTCAACCCTATTACTATCAGCTCATTTAAAGCCTATGACATTCGCGGTGAGCTTGGGGTCAATCTCGATGCAGAGATTGCCTACCGTATCGGGCGCGCGTTTGCACAGATTTTATATCAGCGTTATCAGGCAGCGGCTCAGACTCAAACCAATGATATAACAACTCTAAAACCTACTATCGTCATTGGTAGTGATATTCGCCATTCTAGTGAGCAGTTAAAACAGGCGGCTATCGCAGGTATGATGGACGCTGGCGTCGATGTGATCGACTTGGGTATGAGTGGTACGGAGGAAGTATACTTTGCTACCAGTCACTATCAGGCATTGGGTGGTATTGAGGTTACTGCCAGTCACAACCCTATCAACTATAATGGCCTAAAACTGGTCAAAGAGCATTCAAAACCAATCAGTGCCGATGATGGTTTGGCAGAAATTCAAGCACTCGCAGAGTCTGGACAATTCACAACGGATAATCAGTCAGGTAAATTACAATTATTGACGGATAAAAGCGCGTACATCGATCATGTCATGACTTTTATCAATACTGATAAACTAAAACCACTCAAACTGGTCGTTAATTCAGGCAATGGTAGTGCAGGTCCTGTGGTCGATTTATTAGTTGATAAGCTAGCACAAGCAGATGCATCGATCGAAGTGATTAAATTGCATCACACGCCTGATGGTAGCTTCCCTAACGGCATCCCCAATCCAATGATTGAGGCCAATAGAGTGGCCACTCAGCAGGCCGTTTTAGAAAACAACGCTGATCTTGGTATTGCTTTTGATGGAGACTTTGATCGCTGCTTCCTATTTGATGAACGCGGCGAATTTATTGATGGTAGCTACATCGTCGGTATGCTCGCTCAAGCATTTTTGAACAAATACCCGAGTGAATCAATCGTCTATGATCCACGAGTAATTTATAATACTGAAGCAGTAATCAAAAAACACAACGGTAAGGCTATCATTAGTAAATCTGGACACTCATTTATTAAGCAAGTCATGCGTGACTCAGGTGCGGTTTACGGTGGTGAAATGTCTGCACATCACTATTTCCGAGACTTCTTCTATTGCGATAGTGGTATGATTCCATGGTTATTGACTATTGAGCTGTTGTCTATCACCGGTAAGACCTTATCAGAATTGGTCACAGGCTATATTGCTGCTTATCCCAGCTCAGGTGAGCTAAACTTCCACCTCACCACTCATGATGCGCCGACGATTATTAGCGCGATTGAAGATAAATTTAGTACCGATAATCCAACTAAATCGATGCTTGACGGCCTCAGTCTAAATTTTGGTGATTGGCGCTTTAATATACGTGCATCAAATACCGAGCCACTTATTAGATTGAATATCGAAAGTCGCGGCGATCAGCAGCTACTGGCTACCAAAACACAAGAAATCCAGCAGTGGCTAGCAACTCAAGGTGCCGTACCAGCATAAAGTGATTAATCCAGTATAAACAGTTCTGATTGTCAGTCGAAAAAGGCTCGCTAACAAGTATTAGCGAGCCCTTTTCTATAAATGGATAAACTTAAAAAATACTATTTAGTTCGACCAATACCCATGTAATCGCCTACCAAACTACTAATTTGTGAGCGTGTCAGGGCATTTTGCGCATCAAATACTGGCATTGCTTGCTGATTTATTTTAGCAATATCCAATTGATCTCGCGGTGACCAGCTAATAACAAAAATAGCATGGGTATCGCAAAGCCGTTGATAGGGACTAGTAATCAGCTCAAGCAATGGTTGTTGCTGATAAAGCTCAGCAAGCTCGTGCTGTGCCTTATCACTATAAACCAACGTGCGAATATTATAAGACCACAGTAATGATAATAATGGATGGATAGCTGAGCCAGTAGTACGTCCTGAACCTGATTTATAACTACCGCCCCAAATCATGACGGTTTTATTATCGATGAACCCATCAAAATACTGCCAAAATTTGCGGAATATCAGCTCTTTTTGATCTTCATTAATATGCACGATAGATTGCAATAAAGGCATATCCAAACTGTGTGTACGGCTTGATTGTTGCAATTTAGCCAATTCAGTAGGCAGAGTATTACCACCGAATCCCCACCCTGCTTGTAGATAACTACTGCCTACCCGCTCATCCAATCCCATAATACGACTGACTTGACTGATATCGACATTTTGACTATCAGCCAAACGTGACATCTCATTCATAAAGCTCACTCTGGTCGCTAGCATCGCCATGATACTACTGCGAGCAAACTCTATCGTTGCGATATCAGCATGGTGAGTAGCACGTGCATGCTGCATTAAAGGTTTCAACACATTCAAGTGCTGGCTGCTACTCGCTGTTTTTTCACCCAGTAGCCATAATGAAGGGTTCAACATCGAGCTATACGCATCGCCATCTTGTAAGAATACAAATGGCACATAATAGACCCAAGCACGCTGCAAACGCTGAGCCAAGCCTGCTACATGGCCTAGTTGCTCAATGCCGCTCATAATCATAGGCAGCGCTTGCTGATGGCTTTGATTAAAAGCGGTAATCCAACCATCTTCTGTCCATACTGACTTAATACTATCTAAAAACATCCAATACAATGCCACAGTATTTTGGGTATTAGCTTTGTCGTGACCTGCTGCTTCATAGCTTTTTATTAACGTATCAGCACTAGCTGGTAATTCCTTACTAGTAATAACCTGCTGCTGCTCATACATTTGCCATAGAGCTTGCAGATGATGCTCAAAACCGTACTGTTGTATCTGCTGCGTCAGTAGCGCCCTGTCTGCGTAAAGATGCACACACTGACCAAGACTTGCCAGCACCACTGCACTGGTAATTGCCTCTATGCTGTGACCAATAAGCACACAAACTGTGGAATCAGTTAACTGGTTTGGTTCAGAATTATTGTTATATTTATTCATATGGCTACCATCTAAAGCCGTCTCCATGAGCGTGCTTTCCTATATTATTAACACACCGTTATCGCTAAGACAGTTGTTTGATACGCTGTAGCAGTTGGTCAGTAGACGTATCGAATAGACCTTGAGAGTCTTTCTGAGTGTACTGCATGGCATGATGCACGGAGTCTGCCATTTGCTTGCCCATCTCGACGCCCCATTGATCAAATGGATTGATATCCC
This sequence comes from Psychrobacter sp. AOP7-C1-14, assembly GCF_052376135.1. Taxonomy (NCBI): domain Bacteria; kingdom Pseudomonadati; phylum Pseudomonadota; class Gammaproteobacteria; order Moraxellales; family Moraxellaceae; genus Psychrobacter; species Psychrobacter sp. AOP7-C1-14. Next base: position 56,341 of record NZ_JBQSVH010000002.1, read on the forward strand.
AGATACTAGCCATGACATAGACCTTATGCTCATATAGTGCTATCAATGATCCTAAGCTATGCGGCGTCAGCTCATCAATCAGCAATGTGGTTGACGGCTGGTTCCCACGGTAGTACTTGTATTTGTCTGCTTCGGACACTGTCTTTGGATTGCCTAGATCTGTCACAGCAGCATTACCAAATGCCAATACTCGACTTTGGGCCAGACAATTCGCTAAAGACAATTCATGCTGTTGTTGCAAAGAAGAGTTTTTAACCTCGTCACCATAGCGACGTACACAGGCGATAAAATCACAGGAAACCTGCTGCGTGCCTTGATGTAGCAGTTGATAAAATGCATGCTGCGCATTTGAGCCAATTTCACCCCATAGAATCGGACAAGTATCGTAATCAATATGATCCCCGTTCCGAGTGACTGACTTACCATTACTCTCCATCTCTAGCTGAGTAAGATAGCTGGGTAGATAGCCTAGCCTGCCATCATAAGGCAATACAGTGTGCGCGTTTACTTGTAAGAAAGTACTGTTCCAAACAGCCAGTAAGCCTAGCAACACTGGTAAGTTATCAGCAAAGTCAGCTTGTGCAAAATGCTCATCCATACTATGGGCACCGCTTAATAGCGCCTTAAAGCCACTCATACCGATACGAATAGCAATGGCAAGGCCAATCGCCGACCATAGAGAAAAACGCCCACCGACCCATTCCCAAAGCTGCAACTGATGTTCAGGATGAATTCCCCAAGCGCTCATTTTTTCACTATTGGCTGAGATGCCGATAAAATGCCGACGCAATACACTGTCTTCTGTACCTGCACGGAGTTTTGCCGTTGCAAGTAGCCAGGACAGTGCCGTCTTAGCATTTGATAAAGTATCAACCGTGCCAAAGGATTTGGAAGAGATAATAAATAGTGTGGTCTCAGGATTCAAATGCTTGAGTAGATTATCAAGCTGCGTACCGTCCATATTGGAGACAAAATGCACCTCAATACTGGTATCTGCACATTCATCAAGCGCCGTAGTTGCCATAAGTGGGCCAAGGTCAGAACCCCCGACCCCAATATTGACAACATCTGTCATTGCCTTGCCCGAAAAGCCACGCCACGTACCATTGCGCACACGCTCAGATAGACGTGCTACTTGTGACAAACTATGATGTATATCAGCGACGATATTTTGTCCATCGACTTGTAATGTGGCTGTCTCTGGTAGACGGAGCGCCGTATGCAACGCTGCTCGCTGCTCGCTGGTATTTACCATCGCCCCTTGCAGTAACGAGTCAATACGAGCGTCTAACTCACAACTCTCAGCTAAACTCAGTAAGTTAGACATTACTGTCTGATCGATACGCTGCTTACTAAAATCCATATACAGCGCCCCAGCCTGCACACTAAAATGCTTGGCGCGCTTGTCATCTTGCGAAAATAGCTGTGCAAGCGACCATGGATGCTTTGCAAGTGTCTGTAGTTGCTGCCAGTATTTAGAATGTCGAGCACTACTATATACCTTATCGCCCTTTGTCTCATTCATCAGCTACTCATCATCTACTAATTGCTGCTCGGCAAAGTAAATAAACGCCTGCATATACGAGCGCATATCGCCAGCATCATAGCTATCACCACGCATAGTTGTGACATGGACACCATACTCACTAATGAGCGCATCAATCGCATCTGTCAGTTGAATCTCACCACCGACTGAAGCTTTAGTATTGGCTAAGTAATCAAAGATATGGTTGCTAAAGACATAGCGCCCTACGACGGCCAAATTTGAGGGAGCATCAGCTAAATTGGGCTTTTCTACAAAACCAGCCACTTTAAAGCTGGCATTAGTATCTGCGGGAGCGCTGACGTCACTCTCACTAGTTAACTTAGCGATACCATACTTATGCACTTCTTCATCCGCTACTTGATCAACCAATATCTGTGAGTGACCATCTGTAGCAAACTGACTCAGCATAAAGGCCAAATTGTCAGCAGACATATCAGTGGTAAATGGATCAAGCACGACATCAGGCAATAATACAGCAAAGTCATGCTCACCGATGATTGGACGCGCTGCCAGTACCGCATGACCCAAACCTAAAGCTTTACCTTGGCGTATCATCGATACTGTTACATCTTCTGGCAGCCAGTTGAGACTATCAGCCAGCTCGTCTTTGCCTTTATGACGTAGTTGATTGTCCAATTCAGCATTGATATCAAAGTAGTTTTCTATCGCACTTTTCTGCGCATGACCAACCAAGACAATATGCTTGATACCGGCAGCGATGGCCTCTTCGACCACGTAGTGAATAGCAGGACGATTGCCAAGCGGTAACAACTCTTTTGGCACAGATTTCGACAACGGCAACATACGGGTACCAAAGCCTGCGACGGGGATAACAGCGTGAGTGATTTTATGCATGTCTGAGCAACCTTGTTAGTGCTTATAATATGTGATTAGCTTATTTACTGTGGATATGATTTAACATGCTGGTGCTATAGCGTATCATAACAAGAATTGCTAGATATCAATAGAAGCTTATACTCTCTCATGAAATTCAATAACTACTTCAAGCCATTATTATCAGGTTACTATAGACACTATCGCTACCCTAACCAGCGTTTGGCGCTAGTGGTTGGTATGCTGCCATGGAAAGATATCGTCAACGAATGGGTATTTGAGTCTGCACATGTACAAATACAACGACACTTTGATAAGTCGTATTTTAATACTTGGCTCAAACCTTTCATCACAAAGGTCAATCCAGTTATTTATATTTGGGGCTATAAAGCACCTCAGTACTTTATTGAATATGTACGAGAGCAAGGTTTAGACATTTTTTTCTTAGAAGATGGTTTTATCCGTTCAGGTCCTGATGATGATAGTAGCGCACCACCGTTATCTATTGTGATGGATAGCCAAGCACCATATTTCGACACTACTCGCCCAAACGATTTGACCGACTTGATTGCCAATTTTGACTTTGAGCAGAATGGCTATGATGAGACGTTGGCACAGGAGATGCTTGATTATTACGTGTCACATAGAGTAAGTAAATACAATCATCAGCCGTATGTGGACGTTGTACCTATATACGGAATCAAGAGTAAAGAACGTATATTGGTACTTGGGCAAGTACCACATGATGACTCATTGAAATATGGTGGCGGTGAGGGTATTACTTTACTCGATGTGGTTAATCAAGCAATCGAAGAAAATTCTGATGCACAAATCATTGTCAAACCACACCCAATGACACTCGATGATACTTCTCTTGTCAGCATACTCACTGCGCTAGACTGCCTTATATTGACTCAACCTATTCATTTGGTTGATGCCTTAGAAACTATCGACCATGTTTATACAATTACGTCATTAGGTGGGTTTGAAGCTTTGTTGAGAGGTAAAAAAGTTACGACCTTAGGAGAGCCTTTCTATATGAAAAAAGGCTTCCGTTCTATAAAAACAAACTACAGACAAGGGCTTTTCGTAATAGTATATTTACATTGTCTTAATATCTATCACAAATAATATATCTTTAACATGAGATGTGACAAATTCACTATTTTTATACTCTACGCATAATAATATTGCTAATATCAGCTAAGATTAGAAAGTAAACGAATTTTATTAAGCTCTGTAACTTCCCATAACCTTTCTTTTTCTCGGCGTATTTCTGAGACAAGACTAGCTTCATTTTTTATAAAATAATTGAGCCTTTCTATCATGCCATCAACTACTTCTTCCATCTTATTAATATCAGGATGGAATCCGTTTTTAGCTAGATAGACTGGGTTGTTAAAGTAGTCAATAGGCATTGGCATTCTAGCTACATTACCCGTTAAAAAAAGAGATGGTGTTTCAAACGCCATAAATGGTAAAAAAGAATGCAATCGCGCACCAAACGCAAATCTATATCCTGAAAAGCGACTAAAGATACAGTCAATACCTTCCCATTCATCCTGCATTTTAACTTGTCCTTGGGTGTAGTCGAATTCCGAACTACAAATAAAGTTAGCTAAACCCTCACTAACGTCAACTTCGTCAAAGAGATCAAAAACATAGGGATTTATGTCCTGAGTATGATTAGGCGAAAATACACAATCTAATCCTAATGATCTAGCATAAGTAATAAATCGTTTGATGGGATGTTTATCGACATTCTCTGATGTAATCGACTTTAAAAATGGGAAGTTTACTGCAATCTTATCTAACTTATCACGTTTAGAAGCTACCATAGTATCAATGAATACCGATGGACATGGCTGAAAACTTAATTTTGAAACATCTTCCGACTGGCAAATAGTCTGTAAACGCATCCGGTCATAGTTTCCTCGTACAAAGGCACCACTAGACATAGATATTAAATCAGATACAATTTTTTCACTATTAAGAGAGAATGGTTTTTGGTTTTTGTTAGGATTAAGAGGTGTATTTGTACCAGTACCAAAAAATGTAACATTTTTACCTTTTTTGCTCCATTCATCTACGCGGGACTGCGTCAAGTGTCTAATGAGCCACTCATCTGGTTTCTTTTCAGGAGTATATGATCCTGATAAAATTCCACCTGGACCAATAACAATATTATCTTCTACATGTTCTAGCTTATCGTTTCTTATATGATGGTATCTAAAATCAATTTCACCTTCAAATAACTTTTCAATTGTTTTGTGAATTAATACATCACCTGCATTCGAACATGGGCCATAAACCAGTAAACTCGCTTTTGGTACTCGTCGCATGATAATCTCTCTTATACATTTATTTTATTTGAATTTTCTAATAAGCTTTGAAAGTATAGGATACTTTCTAGACAACTTAAAATTAGTCCTATCAGACTTTTTGATAGAATATCCTAGGGATAAGTACTTTGAAAAGCTATCTCCATAAATCATTTTAGGAAAAGGCAAAGCACTATATATAGTTTTTTGTTTCTTGTACAAACTTTCAACTACATCATACAAATGACTTGTTGTCTCGTCAGTATTAAAATCAATATACTTTTCCATCCAATTTTTATCCAGTATTAACTTTTGAATATTGATTTCATTAACAGCACTAAACTCAATAAAAATATTACTTCCTACAAAGTGCTCAGTACCGTAGTCTACACGAATACCGAAATCTGATATTACCCCAACATTAACACCTTTCTTTAAGCAGTGCATAATCACCGTCGAGCCTACTGATAAGACAAGATCTTTATCAACTAAGGAGTCTAGGATGAGCATCATGTCTCCATAAATAAAATGTATATTGTCCAGCTGTTCAAAATTTTCATATATTATTTCGTAAGGATAGCTTTCTCGATGTGTAACATTAGTTTCACCTACTTGTGAGCGTGCCTTAATAAACACGCCCCAATTGGGATTTTTTTTCGCAAGTTGAACTAAGTTTTCAATAATATAAAACCTTTCGGTCAAACTATTGGGAACATCTGGCTGGACTATAAATACTAACTTTCGATCATAACACTCATACCTTTGAAAAAAATTAACTTTCATGGTACTTGTAGTTTGTAAGAACCCTAATAAATGCAATGGAGACTGTTGATAACTTAGTTTTCTGAGATACTCATTAAAAACTTCATAATCAAAAATAGTATTTACACAAATTATATCAGAGCCTAGCCTACAATTAAGAGAGTGGATATTATGTGGATCAGTAATACCATTAAAGCCAGTAATAATTATAGGTCGTTTAGGCTCTTTACTTGTTTCAAATATACTTCTAACTTTCTTGATACATTTGTAGTTTGCCCCTCCCCCTAGAGCAATAATCAAAATTCTTGCATCTTTCAGCTTTCTCCAAACCTCTTTTGAGTCCAAACTATTCAAATCATAGGGTTTATCACCTTTAGATACTAAACTTACTAAAGCTGTAGAATAATATTTAGCCAAAGATGTAGCTAATTCTTTGGACCAGTTTACTCTAGAATCAGTATCAGATATTATTAAAATATTAACCATTCATAGGCCTATTAATTCTTCAAATATCTTCTTAGTATCTATTCCACATTTGAAATACCCTATAGATGGTTTTTTTCTGAATTCATTTAACGTTTCTAAATCAATACTTTGCGTATTTGAATCTATATATTTTACTAGTCCATTATCAATATAATCTTTGTAATTTAGGAAACCTTCTTTAGAATATACAAAAGACTTTACATTGTAAAAATCTGCTTCAAGAACAGTAGTGGATCCTGGAGTTATATTAAAATCTACAGTTTTGAATAAGTCTGAGATTAAAACCTCGTCAATAACATTTCCAAATAGTACATTACTCACACCCTGAACCTGTGACTCATTAATCTTATTGCCTTTAGGATGAGATCTTATTATCCACAAAATTCCATCTTGTTTTTTCATTATTTGGAGGATGTTATTAGGTAACAGAGCATCTTTTTGTAAGGATATTAATACTTTATAATTACAATTCCAACTATCTATCATCTTAACAATTTTATTGTCCTTATTCGTTTCAAATTCAAGCCACTTGTAACCTAAAGGAATTGCTTTATGATGTGGGTTTTGATCAAAAACACATCTATTGAGATAATCAGCCTCTTTATCACTCCATGTAAAGAAAATATCTGGTAAAGCTGTATACCCATCAATAGGCAGCTCTTGCCAGTTATCATAGAGAACACTGTTATATCCATGCATAACACCATGCTGAAGATCTGCTGTTAGAATATTCATTCTTTTTGCTGCTGTTATTAAAGGTATATTATAGTAATAAGGATGGAATATAATGATTTTCGGATTGAGCTTTCTAAGAATTTTTGTATAGAAATCTATCATATGCATTTGCCAATCAACAAAGCTATTCATTCTAGCTTCTGTAAACTCTATAACTGGAATACTTTTCTTAAGTTTTTCTAAAAATCCGTGTGGAAACTCTGCTCTACTACTATAACCTGCCGTAAACAAGTTCGGCGGTAAAACACATATAGGGCGCTTATAGTATAAAGGTACTTTATCTACTGCTTTTGATGTTGCTTTAATTATTTCAATTTTCTTGCACTTAAAATCTTTACTTAACTCATCTAAAAGTGGGTCTATTAATCTATTATAGATTTTATCTCCATGTTTTACATGATCAGTAGAATTTAAATTAGAAAAAAAAAGTATATCCGTTTCCTGAGAAGCTATATCTTCTGCTAGATACATATATTCTCGGCTTTTAGCTAGGTCGTCAGCCATATCGTAAGGTACATTTGCGGGTCTACATAATTGAGTTTGATAAGGGTTGAAAAAATTACTACCCCTAACTTGTTTATTAAAAGCTAGCTCTAGTTGAACCATCAGCTCAGCTCTAAGAAACGGCCACAATTTCAAATCTTCATACTTAAAATTATTTAAAGCTACTTTAGTTTTTGCTTCTAGTAAATAACTATTATATATATCTTGAGGTATTTTATTATCTATTTTTTTCTGTACTCTTGTATTACTTTTATTTTTAATTACTTTATCACTATGCTTAGCGGCTATTTTATTATTTGACTTTTCTGTTTTTTTGTTTTTATTAAATAGCAAGATTCTTTTTTCAAAAGAATCCTTAAAAAAAACAGATGGATCATTAATTAATTTAGTTAACTTACTCATACTCTAACCCTTAAAATTGAATGTTGCTTGCCCATGAGGAAACTCGTTACAGTCATATCGAGGCAACTCAAATTTATTATTAATAATATCTGTTCTATCAATATCCCTTGAGTCTACACTGAACCCATACGTATAGTTTTGATGAGAAAGTATATCTAGCACTCTTTGATCATAAGACTGTTTTCCACCATAAGGAAAACAAAAACCATTCAATTCCCCAACGTTTAGTAGTTTTTTTAGGTACGAATTTGCAATTGACAGTTCGTCTAAAAGACTACTGTCTTCTAAATTAGAAAGCAAGTTATGAGAGTGTGCATGACATCCAATTTCCATTCCATTGGCTTGCATCTCTGAAATATTTTTTTCAGATAAATAGTAAGCTTTAGCTAAATCTTCTTCAGGACGGTCAAGGAAGTGTTTCACGACTTTATCGAGAACAGTCGTTTTTTTAATAGGATTTAACTGATAATTCACTATTCTTTTAAAATCTTTAATACTTTCATCAGAATACTGATTTGTGTAAGTCGTTGAAGTGAATTTTATATCCGTACCATCAATGAGATCGTCTTTGGTGATTATACTTTTAATATAATCTACCAGCATACTTGCGTCATATCTACCAAGTAAATAATGCGTTCTATGTACATCAAGAAGTTTTTTAGATATGAATGGAAGAGTTGATATAAAAAACACTCCCCAAAGGCCTTTACTTTTCAAATAAGGATATACGTAATTATAATGGTCAGCTAATCCATCATCAAAAGTGAGTATAATTCCTTTATCAATCGTATTACCTGTTCTTAAACAGTTATAAAACTCTTCTTGAGTTAATATATGATATTCTTTAGATAAAAAATCTATTTGCTTTTGAAAATCAGAATAATCGAGATGTATAAAATTTGGTATTTCAGGGCTTGCTTCCCTAACATAATGATACATTATCGCTTTCATATATTACGTTCCTTAACTAAGGATGGCCTGTCCTGGTCTCCATCACCTTTAGTTACAAAATAACCTTCCATTAATTTTGGATGCATAGCGAATTTTATTTCCACATTTCGAGAATCAAATGGCTCAAAATAATTGGGTATTATAGTTGTGGAGTCTGTGTTATTGAGTATAAACTTGGATTGAACGCTACTGCTTATATCAGTACTTATTAATATATCTACATATTCATAATTATTCTTAATTATGAAAAATTCCAAGCTTTTACTTACTCTTATCAGTGATGATGGTCGACCGTAGAAATCTATAATTCTTAAGACTTTTCTATTTTTTATAATAATTTCTCTACAAACTATTATTAAGTCCTCTTCAGGAATGTTAAAGAATGAATATACATAGTGTGGATGATTTAAATATTTATTAATTAGATATGTACTATCTTTATAGCAAGTGGTTTCATGACGGCTTATACTTTGAATTTCAACACTGTCAACTAATTCCAGCTCAAATAAGAGGCCAGCATTATTATTACTGAATTTTGGATTATGAGCTATTTTAAAATCATCAATAGTAGGGTTAGCTATATATAAGTGATAAAGAGATTGAACTTCGAATCCTAAATGCTCATATAATTGCTCAGCTATAGCGCTCATACCATTTGTTGCAATGAATGAATGCTCGTAATTTTGACGTAAAAAAGAATATACCATAATGCCTATAAATGGATTTGATGCATCTTCCCTACTTTTCCATAGAGATAACCATATGATGTTTTTTTCGACTAATGCTTTATTAAACCGAGAAGTAGGAATAAAACCTAAAACACATTCCAGTTCATTATTATCATCTTTAGATATAATCATATTATATCTACCAGCTGTTTGATCGTAATATTGATAATCAAACATTTCTTTGCTAGTAGCTAAGATATGATCTTTTTTCCAAAAATCATTGATAAACTGCATAACTTTAGTTGAATCTTCCTTTCCACAAAATTCAATCATCACGAGTACCCAATCTAGTGTCATTAAGCTGGATATATGAATATTCTCCATATTCTTTTCTGTTATCCCAAACAAAGACATCTTCTACTTTACTAAAACCAGATCTATTTTCTAAAAAATCTTTCATAGGTTTATTTCTGTCAGTTTTTTCGTAATTAATTCTGATTTCAGGTTTATCTTTTATGATAGCAAAATCTATTATGCTCTTAAGAACTAGATTTTCGATATTCCTTCCCATGACTCGGCAACTCATAACAAAATCATATATTTGTAAACAACTATCATATATCTCAAAAGTAACTACAGCCGTTAACCCTGATTCACCATATTTATCTGATACACGATAAGCCCAACAATACCTAGACTGCTTTTCTAACCAGTTATCAATTTCTACTTCAGAAAACCTACGGCTTATAGCATTAAACTGGTTCGACTTATTTAAAAGTTGAACTATTCTTTTTTTATTATTTTCATTGATATCTTCAAGATCAACATTTATCTTGATCGACTTTAGCCAATCATCATGGCTCAAGTTTTCTTTGAATTGTTTTCTATCTTTCTCGGCAGCAAACATTTCTACTCTTTTTTTATCTTCATCACTAATCGAAGATACATTGAAACAGGTTAATGATAACAATGCTTGAGCGTAGTCTGCTGGAGACTCAGGCCAATCAGGTACGTAAACATCAGGCAATGTTTCAGAAACTCTACCTCGTTCTACGGGGTTGTCATCTATAAATACTAATGAGCTAAGTCCCAAGTTTAGCTCTTCCGCAATCTCTACGAGATTAGCAGCTTTGTCTTTCCAATTAATTCTCCAAGCTGAAAAATCATCTTTTTTCAGATGCATTTCTTGATTGTTTTCTAAAGCATGTATTGCATTTTCTTCATAGTTTTTACTGGCTATCGCTAATGCAACTCCCCTATTTTTTAATGTTTTAATAACTTTCTGAAAATCTAAGAATGCTTCACCAACTGCATCATGGCCTCCAATTTTTATACCTTCAGTTCCATCGTCTCCTAAGATTCCACCCCACAATGTGTTGTCTAAGTCCAATACTAGCACTCTTCTAGACTTACCCAATACACCTTCGATACAAGACAATAAGAACTCTGAAACTTTTTTAAGAAAGTCCAAATTATATGGCATTTTTATTAGATGTTTCATTTGATTATCAAATACATTTTCTTTATGACCTACTACAAGGTCATTGAAATTTACAACATGTATATTTCCGTACTCTTGAGTCGTCTCTGTAAACTTATTATTCAAATAATTGGTTAAATATTGAGGGCCATAAGTTTTATAATCTAGCATACCATGCAGATAATTTTGCGGTGGCTTTGTCCAAGAAAACATCAAAATATTTTTTACAACTTTAGAACATTTTTGTAATATAGAAATGAAATCGTTTAGTTCTTCATTTAGAGAACTGATATTACAATCAACAAATTTTACTGCTTTATGATACTCAGGAAAGAGATTTTCTGCTCTAGTCCATATTACTAGAAAGTCGATGTCAAGCTGCTCACTATTGTCAGCAGCGTTAATAATATTAATCAAGTTTTGGTAAACTTGCCCATAAGGCATGTTTACTACTTCAGCTTCACCTAAATAATTACTAAGTAAGTTGGCAAAAGGCTCTGAATTAAAGTCTGAAACAACTGTTACATTCATCTTATTTAACCTCCTTTGACAAATAGGCCTTTAACTTACCTATGTCTTCTAAGAAAGAAACGTCTGCTCCCGTGTTCAGTGCGTCTATCAGCTTAATCTTGAAGCCAGTCTCTTTGGAAATTTCACTTTCAAGCGTAGAAATAAATATTGCTAGTCCAAGCGAACTAACATTACTGCCTTTTTTCATTAAAAGTTGACTATCGACATTCTGTATGTGGTGCTCATTTTTTAGTTGTAAATTCGTCTTTTGTATTGCATTATTTATAATTTTATCTAACATTACTTACAGCTCCTTCAAATAGAAATATCTGTTTCTTTAATCTGGCTACCTTTAATAATACTGTTTTCAGCAACTTTACCAATTAGTGAATCATATTGATCGACTAAGAAATCTCCCGTGCCAGGGCGACGTACCCAAAGATTATCTTCCGTTAATGTTTCTCCTGCCTCTATATCTTTATAAGCAACTACAGAGGCAAATGCAAAGTCACTCGTAACTTTTTCTTCAGCAACGGCACCTTTCGAACCACCACGAGCTTTGGCGATAGCTTTGCTACCCTTAATAAGTTCAGCCATACCATCCGGATCCATAGAACAGTTTATATCCGGTCCAGCTCTATCATAGCTATCCGTAAAGTGTCGCTCTAATACACTAGCTCCCAATGCTACAGCGCCTAAACATGCATAATTATCTACACAGTGATCGGACAAGCCAATCACAGCATTAGGGAATGCCTCTTCAAGTTCAGCTAAAGCGCCTAAACGTACTAACTCATATGGAGTGGGATATACATTGGTGCAATGTAAAAGTGAATAAGGAACTTTCGTGGCCTCTAAGATATCCACAGACTTACGAATACTTTCGATACTATTCATACCAGTGGATAAGATAATAGGCTTACCAAACGAAGCAACAAGCTTAATCAGCGGATAATTATTACACTCACCCGATCCGATCTTGTAAGCTTCCACACCCATACGTTCAAGTCGATAAGCCGCTTCTCTAGAAAAAGGTGTACTGATAAACAGCATTCCCTTAGATTCAATATACTCTTTGAGAGCAGTTTCATCTTCTTCATTTAACGCACAGCGTTCCATGATCTCATAAATAGAAACATCAGCATTTCCAGGAATGACAGATTTAGCTTCATCCGACATTTCATCCTCTACTACATGGGTTTGATGTTTCACCATTTCCGCACCTGCTCGATGTGCAGCATCAACCATTTCTTTAGCAACATCTAAAGAACCTTCATGATTAATACCGATTTCTGCAATAACTAACGGTTCAAAGTCATAGCCAATATTGCGACTTCCTATTTTAAAACTTGGTTTCATAATAATTTACCTTTAGTAATTAAATTTGCTTTCTCTAAATCTTCGTAGTTATCAATATCAATAGATTCATTTTCACCCATTTCAAAAAAACTTGTAGGGTGACTAAAAAACGAATTGTTTTTAATTAACTCCTTGAAGGAGCTAATATAAACTGCACCATTAACACGTAAAGCTTTTGGTAACTTCTGTCTAGGGGCTTCCAAATCTGACATTTTACGTATAGGTGCCATTTCGCCTTCACTATTTTGAACAAGAACTTTGTAAGGATGATGATCGCATAGTGTTACGGAAACTACGGAACCTAAAAAAGAATTCTTTTTATACTCATTTATACAAGCTTGTATGTCACTAACTTGGCGCAATGGGCTAGTAGGTTGTAAAAGAACACATATTTCCTCAGATATTCTCATTTCACAGTATATATCTTTTATAACATCAATAGTTTTCGCACTATCTGACGAGGTCAAATCTCGTCTTCTATGAACTTCAGCAGCATATTTTATAGCCTCTTTTGCAATACTCTCAGAGTCTGTAGAAACAACTACCCTACTAATATCATCTATCTGCTGTGCAGATTTTATAGCTCGAGCTAATAATGAAACACCACCTACTAATTGTAAATTTTTATCTTTGATACCTTTTGAGCCACCACGAGCGGGAATCACTGCTACATATTTATATTTCATATATCTTCCTATCTTTAAAGGTCTACAAAGACTTTTTGAACAGGAATGTCCCACATTCTCTTACTATCTATATGAGACTGAAATAACTCTGTACTGTTTCCCTTACCAAACCAAGTAGATTTTTCGACATTAAGCTCGTCTATTTGAGTAAGGACTTGTTCAATTTCTTCCTGTGAATATCCGCAATCCAATACAGAAGGTCCTCTAAAACGAGAATTTTGTCGAGTACCTATATTCACGCTAGGCAAACCGTAAAAAGGAGCCTCTCTCACACCAGCACTGGAATTACCAATGATGAACTCTGAGTTTTTCAAAAGAACTAAAAAAGACTCGAAGCTAATTGATGGAAAAACTCTGAAATTTTCACAATCTTTATATTTATCGATTACATCAAGTATTTTTAGACTACCAGGATCATTGTTAGGATAAATAACTACATAGTTTTTACCTGATCTATCGAGTACTTTAAATAAGTTCCTAGTATATTTTTCAATATCTTTCTCTTCACTCGTAACAGGATGAAACATTACGATATTGTAACGAGTAAAAGTAATATCATAATGGTTTTTTGCTGCTTCTAAACTAGGTAAACTTCCTGATTCCATTATATCTAAGTCAGGAGACCCTATGATAAATATAGACTTTTTATTCTCTCCCATTTGTATCAGTCTTTGCTTAGCTTCATCATTAGCAACCATATGAATATGAGAAAGTTTAGTAATTGAGTGCCTTATAGAATCATCAATAGTACCTGACAGCTCTCCACCCTCTATATGACATACACGGATATGATTAAGGGCTCCTACAGTAGCGCCAGCTAATGCCTCTATTCTATCTCCGTGTACAACAATCATATCAGGATCTATAGAGTTAACTAATCGTGAAATTATACTAATCGTATTAGATAATACTGAACACATAGGCTCATCAGTATGTTGATTTGATATTAGATAGCTATTCTTATAGTTTTGCTTTTTCACCTCATTGAATGTCGAGCCATATAATTTCATCATATGCATACCTGTCACCAGGACATGAAGCTCAAACTCTTCCATACCTTCGACTTTGTCCATTAAGCTTTTGATCTTGCCAAAGTCTGCTCTTGTACCAGTTACGAATAGAATTTTTTTCATTATTACATTTTCACTTAAGTAAAATAAAAAGACACCCCATTGTAGGAGTGTCTTTGTCGTATTTCAATGTAAATTTAGTAGTTTAACTGTAGACTAATGCCTATTCTACCAACCAGTAACTTCTTGTAGCTTGTTACCAAGTTTAGATGGGTCACGCGTATACGCGATACCAGCATCTTCAAACGCTTTGAACTTCTCTTCAGCAGTACCTTGACCACCAGAGATGATAGCGCCAGCATGACCCATGCGCTTGCCTTCTGGAGCAGTAACACCAGCGATATAACCAACAACTGGCTTAGTTACATGGTCTTTTATATAAGCAGCAGCTTCTTCTTCAGCAGTACCACCGATCTCACCGATTAGGATGATAGCTTCAGTTTGTGGATCAGCTTCGAATAGCTTCAGTGCATCAATCTGGTTCATACCAGGGATAGGATCACCACCGATACCGATACAAGTTGACTGCCCAAAACCAAGTTTAGTTGTTTGCGCAACTGCTTCATAAGTCAATGTACCAGAGCGTGAGATGATACCCACTTTACCTGGCTGATGAATATGGCCTGGCATGATACCAATTTTACATTCACCTGGCGTGATTACGCCTGGGCAGTTAGGACCAACCAAACGTACATCGCCAGCTTCTTCAAGATAGCGTTTTGCTTTTAGCATATCGATAGTCGGTACGCCTTCAGTAATCACTACGATCAGTTTAACGCCAGCATCGATTGCTTCAACGATAGAATCTAGTACGAATGGTGCAGGTACGTAGATAACAGAAGCGTCCGCTTGAGTCGCTTCCATGGCTTCTGCCATAGTGTTAAATACTGGTAGGCCTAGGTGCGTTTGACCGCCTTTACCTGGCGTTACACCACCAACGACTTTAGTACCGTATTCGATGGCTTGCTCAGAATGGAACGTACCATTTTTACCAGTGAAACCTTGTACCAATACTTTGGTATCTTTATCGATTAATACACTCATTATTTATTCCTTGTATTCGGTTGTCTTGTAATAGTGAGCTCTATAACTGTTATCACCAAATTTTGATAATCTGTCTGTGCTACAAAACCACTATTACAAGTTGACTACTATGCTTAAAGGCTTATATTTAAAGGGCGATGCCTTAAATCTATTAAGCTTTTACAGCATCGACAATTTTTTGAGCCGCATTTGAAAGGCCTTGAGCTGAAATCAATTTCAGACCAGACTCTTCTAGGATTTGTGCGCCTTTCTCAGCGTTGTTACCTTCTAAGCGAACAACTACTGGTACTTGTACATCAACTTCTTTGATAGCAGCGATAATGGCTTCTGCAATCATGTCACAACGTACGATACCGCCGAAGATGTTGATTAGAACGCCTTCAACACTGCTGTCTTCTAGGATAATTTTGAACGCTTCAACAACGCGATCTTTAGTTGCACCGCCGCCAACGTCTAGGAAGTTAGCAGGTTTGCCGCCATACAGTTTGATGATGTCCATAGTCGCCATTGCAAGACCAGCACCGTTAACCATACAACCGATGTTACCTTCTAGGGCAACATAGTTTAGGTCAAATTCAGCCGCTTTAAGCTCACGCTCATTTTCTTGAGTTTTGTCTTGTAGTGCTGCAATTTTTGGCAGACGATATAGAGCGTTTGAATCGATACCGATTTTGCCGTCAACACAAACGATTTCGCCATTTTCACGAACGGCCAATGGGTTGATTTCCATTAGGGCAAAGTCGTTTTCAACGAATGCTTTATAAGCGCCAGTCATCAATTTAACGAATTGATTGATTTGCTTGCCTTCTAGACCAAGTTTGAACGCAACGTCGCGCGCTTGGAAAGGCATCAAACCAACTAAAGGATCAACATTTACTTTAAAGATTTTTTCTGGCGTGCTGTGTGCTACTTCTTCAATATCTACACCACCTTCAGTAGATGCCATGAAAGTGACACGACGAGTTGCACGATCAACGACTGCGCCAAGATATAGCTCAGTTTGTACTGGGTACATGTCTTCTGCAACCAATACAAAGTTTACTGGCTGGCCATCAGCATCCGTTTGGAACGTTACTAGGTTAGTACCGATCAGCTCTTCAGCAACTTGCTTAGCTTCTTCACGAGTTTTAACCAGCTTTACACCACCAGCTTTACCGCGACCACCAGCATGTACTTGCGCTTTAATTACCGCAATGTCAGTTGGGGTTTTATCAAAAGCTGCAGCAGCTTCTTCGCCGTTATGAGCAATGATGCCTTCTTGAATTGGCAAACCGTAGCTTTTTAATAGCTCTTTTGCTTGATACTCATGTAAATTCATTGATTGTATCCTTTATTTTTTACAATTAATAAAAAGTGAAATCAAGTGCGTACATATACATATTAATCATACGTCTGACGCACTCATGATTGTGGCATCACCAAAATAGCGATACCCCAATCAGGTTGTAAATCGATAACAACTAAATTAGCAACGACTTATTTTTTACGCTTTTTACGCTGGATAGCGTGAATAGCACGGCCATCTGCAGACAAAGCAGCTTCATGCACTGCTTCTGAAATAGTTGGGTGAGCAAATGTCATCAACTGCAAATCTTCGACACTAGAGACAAACTCCATCGCGATCATACCTTGATGGACAATATCACCAGCACCAGCAGAGATAGCGTGCATACCTAACAGACGATCTGTTTTAGCATCAGCAACGACTTTCACAGAACCTTGTGCTTCACTCTGTGCTAGTGCACGTCCGTTAGCAGCTAAGTTGAAAGAACCTGTTTTAACTTCATAGCCAGCTTCTTCAGCTTCTTGCTCAGTCAAACCTACCCATGCGATTTCTGGGTGAGTATAAATGACATTGATGATGGTATCATAGTTAACTTGAGGTTTTTCGCCATGAATACGCTCAACAGCCATCATGCCCTCTTCCATCGCTTTATGCGCAAGCATAGGACCACGGACCAAATCACCGATAGCGTAAACGCCATCAAGATTGGTTTTGCACTGGTCGTTAACATCGATAAGGCCACGTTCAGTCAACGTGATACCGCTGTCTTCTCCAAGTAGCTTCTCAGAATAAGCACGGCGGCCAACACAAACGATTAGCTTATCAAAGCTCTCTTCGCTCGACTCGCCTTTATTTTCGCTAGTGACGACAACTTGGTCACCTTGAACTTCAGCGTTGGTTACTTTGGTATCAACACGGATATCAAGACCTTGCTTCTTCAGCATTTTGCCAGCTTCTTTTGAGATATCTTTGTCAGCAGCAGCTAGGAAACTAGGAAGCGCTTCATAGACAACTACTTCTGCACCCAAGCGACGCCATACTGAACCAAGCTCAAGACCGATAACGCCAGCACCGATAACGCCTAAACGTTTAGGTACTTCGGTGAAATCAAGTGCACCAGTTGAATCAACAATGCGGTCACCGTCAGTTTTGGCAACAGGAATCTCGATAGGCACAGAACCTGCTGCAAGAATGACATTCTTAGCAGTGATGGTCGTTTCGCTTTCGTCTTCTAACGCAGTAAATTTGACTTTTTTATCAGCGCCTTTACCGTCAACTAGAGTACCCCAGCCTTGTAGCCAGTCAACACCATTGCCTTTTAGCAATGCTGCAACGCCGCCAGTTAGCTGCTTAACAATGCCTTCTTTGCGAGCAATCATTTGCTCGATATCGATAGCAACGTCACCAGTACTGATACCGTGCTCGTCAAGGTCATGCTTAGTCGCTTCATAACGATGTGAGCTATCAAGTAGGGCTTTTGATGGGATACAACCAACGTTTAAGCAAGTACCGCCAAGTGCTGGCTCACCTTTATAAACGCGCTTTTCAATACAAGCAACACTCATACCAAGCTGGCCTGCACGAATAGCTGCTTCGTAACCACCAGGACCGCCGCCAATGACGACTAAATCATAATTGTCTTTCATAGTACGTTCCTATTTTTAATTGTATGTGTCATTTAAACTGGTTGTCATTTCGCTGTTAGATCAGCGTCATCTACACTGAACAGTTAATACACTGTATCAGTGACGAAGACTTCCTTATCGATAATCGATAGCAAGTCACCATTATAAATTCATTTAAATACAGTTATCAGCGCACTAGGTAATCGCTGATTAGTAAAAATCATTATCTATACCAAAGTTAAAAAGCTTGTATCAGCGGTTGCCAATACAAGCTTAGAAGCTTACAGGTCTAGTAGTAGCATTGCTGGGTCTTCGACCAATTCTTTGATAGTTACTAAGAACTGTACTGCTTCTTTGCCATCGATCATACGATGGTCATAAGATAGCGCTAGGTACATCATTGGTAAGATTTCAACTTTGCCATCGACAGCCATTGGGCGGTCATTGATAGCATGCATACCTAGAATAGCAGTTTGTGGTGGGTTCAAAATAGGTGTTGACATTAATGAACCAAATACACCACCGTTAGAAATAGTGAAAGTACCGCCAGTCATGTCTTCGAGACCAAGTTTACCTTGCTGTGCTTTACCACCAAACTCACGGATAGTGCCTTCAACATCAGCCATGCTCATGCGATCAGTATCACGTAGTACTGGAACAACCAATCCGCGATCTGAAGATACTGCTACACCGATATCATAGAAACCATGATAAACAATGTCATCACCGTCTAGAGAAGCGTTCACTGCTGGGAAACGTTTCAATGCTTCTGTTGCTGCTTTTACGAATAATGACATAAAGCCTAAACGTACGCCATGACGTTTTTCAAACTTCTCTTTGTACTTAGCGCGCATGTCCATCAATGGCTTCATGTTCACTTCGTTAAACGTCGTCAACATCGCTGTATCTTGTGATGCTGATAATAAACGCTCAGCAACACGCTTACGAAGACGAGTCATTGGAACACGTTTTTCAGTACGCTCACCCATTGACTCAGCAACAGGACGGCCACTATCAGATTTAATGCTGCTGTCTGATTTCAATGTTGGGTTAGCCATATCAGTTTTGGTTACACGACCACCGCGACCACTACCTTCAACTTCTTTAGGATCTACACCTGACTCTTTTGCTGCTTTGCGAACGGCTGGGCTCTGATCTTTATGATCAGCTTCGCCTTTCTTATCTGTTGCTTGAACAGGTTCACCACCATCAGCAGCTTGTTTTTCTTGAGCTGGCGCAGCTGATTGATCTGAATCCGCTGCTGGCGCTTCTGATGCGCCAGCGTCAGCACTTGCACCAGCTTCAAATTCAGCAATCAGTTCGTCAGACAATACAGTATCGTCAACTTGCTTTACGATTTTGGTCAATACACCATCATCAGGTGCTACAACTTCCAATACAACTTTATCAGTTTCAATTTCAGCCAATAGGTCATCACGATTAACTTGTTGACCTTCAGCAACATGCCACTCAACGATTGTGCCATCAGCAACCGATTCTGGAAAAACGGGGGCTTTGATATCAGCCATCGATATACTCCTTAGATTTGGATATTCATACTTATTATTAAGTCGTGATAGACAGTCGATAATCTTCTAATAACTTCGCTTATATTTTATTAAAAAACACTGACTGTCATCGCCTGATTCATTTATCTTCTATAAAATTTTGATTAGACAAAGTATTACTGAGCTAGTTCATCAACACTTATGCCAAGACCACCAGCAATGAGTGCTTGCTGTTGTTGAGCGTGCAGTTTTGGTGATCCTGTTGCAGGTGCCGCACTAGGTGGACGTGCAACTGGCTCCATGACTTTTGCTTTAGTTGGATGTGGTACGACAATACGGAACATATGCGGTGCCAAGTAATACCAAGCACCTTGGTTCAATGGCTCTTCTTGCGTCCATACGATTTCCGTTAGGTTACTGTATTTCTCGATTTCAGCGATTAGACGCTTCTCTGGCAATGGATACAATTGCTCAATACGAACAATAGCCACATGCTCAAGGCCTAACGCACGGCGCTGCTCAAGCAAGTCGTAATAAACCTTGCCACCACATACCACCATACGAGTTATTTTATCAGCGTTGTGATCGTCCATCTCTGAAATTACGGTTTCAAACTTACCATTGGCAAGTTCTTCCAGATTTGAAGTTGCTAATTTATGACGTAACAAGCTCTTCGGTGACATAACGATCAATGGCTTACGAATAGGACGTATCGCTTGACGACGTAAGGCATGATAGATTTGCGCTGGAGTCGTTGGCGTGATCACCTGCATATTGTCTTCAGCACATAGCTGTAAGAAACGCTCTAGACGTGCAGAAGAATGCTCAGGGCCCTGACCTTCGAAACCATGCGGTAACAACATAGTCAGACCACAAACACGTTGCCATTTGGTCTCGCCGCTTGAGATAAACTGGTCAATAACAACCTGAGCACCGTTAACAAAATCACCAAACTGTGCTTCCCAAACGATCAATGCATTCGGTACTGTGGTTGCATAGCCATATTCAAAGGCTAGCACTGCCTCTTCTGATAGTAGCGAATTGTAAGTCGCAAAGCGCGCTTGTTTCTCGCTCATGTGAGCCAACGGCACATACATACTGCCATCGTTTACGTTATAGATTTCACTATGACGATGCGAGAAAGTACCACGGCCAACATCTTCACCAGTAATACGTACTAATACGTCGTCGTTATCAACTAGTGACGCATAAGCCAATGTCTCAGCTGCACCCCAGTTAAGCGGTTCTTCACCAGTCTGCATAGCCAAACGCTGATCAACTACTTTTTGAACCTGACGCTGTAGCTTATAGCCTTCTGGCATTTCGGCCATACGGCGCCCATAACCTTTGAGCTTCTCAATATCAACACTGGTATCCCACTCATCAACCAAGTCATGACCTAGATAAGGTTTCCAGTCTACAAACAACTGCTCATTAGGCTCTTTAACCAATGAACTAACAACATAATCACCACGGTCTAACGACTCACGATAATCATCTTCGTATTGCTTTTCTTCTTCCGAGTTCAGGATACCTTCTGCAATAAGTTTCTTTGCATAAAGGGTACGGGTGGTAGGAATTTTTTTGATAATTGCATACATCAATGGCTGAGTTGCAGAAGGCTCATCGGCTTCGTTATGGCCATTACGGCGATAACAAAACAAGTCAATAATGATATCTTTATCAAATTTATGGCGATAATCTAATGCTAGCTGAGCAGCAAATACCACTGCTTCAGGATCATCACCGTTCACATGTAGGATAGGAGCATGAACCATCTTAGCAACGTCAGTACAGTATTCAGTTGAACGAACATCTTCTTGACGGCTAGTCGTAAAGCCAACTTGGTTATTGATTACGACGTGCACAGTACCGCCAGTGGTGTAAGCACGGGTTTGTGACATCTGGAAAGTTTCTTGAACCACGCCTTGACCAGCAAAAGCTGCATCACCATGGATAACGATAGGAAGTACTGAGTTGCCACCAGTATTATCTAATGAAGGCTGATCATTGCGGCGTACTTGACGAGCACGTACTGAACCTTGTAATACTGGCGCGACAATCTCAAGATGTGATGGGTTAAATGCTAGAGCCAAATGTGCTTCGCCGCCTGGTGTCATCACATTAGATGAGAAACCATTGTGATATTTGACATCACCTGAGCCTTTTTCTGGCTGTACTTTACCATCAAACTCATCAAATAAGTCTGCAGGGTTTTTACCCAAAATATTAACCAGTAGGTTTAAGCGACCCCGGTGCGCCATACCGATGACCATCTCTTTTGTGCCATAACCACCAGCACGTTGGATGATTTCATTGATAGCAGGAATGAAGCTTTCACCACCTTCCAAACCAAAACGCTTAACACCCGTATATTTACGAGCAAGGTATTTCTCTAAACCTTCAGCAGCGGTTAATCGCTCAAGAATAGACAGACGCTTTTCTTTATCAAATTTGATATAGCCTAGATTGGTCTCTAAGTATTCTTCCATCCAGCGCTTTTCTGTGCTGGTGGTAACATGCATGTACTCGACACCAATGTGGCCGCAGTAAACACGCTCCATAATCTCAATAATTTCACGTAGCGTTGCTTCATCTTTACCGATAACTAAATCATTGGTTGGGAATACAGTATCGAGATCAGCTTCTGACAAGTTGTGATAAGCAAGCGTTAAATCTTCTACTTCTGCACGTGGATGCAGATCTAAAGGATCAAGCTTAGCACGGCGATGACCGCGACGACGGTATGCTGAGATTAACTGCTGCACACCCATCTGCTTAGGATCGCAATCGACGGAACCACTATTGGTGTTGTTATCAGTACCACTACTCTTATTTGCCGTTTGATTACGAGCAAGTAGCAAGAATTGATCTTTGATAGCATTATGCTGGGCATCGTTTTGAGACTTGTACTGTTCAAAGTACGTCTGCCAGTCAGTATCGACACTATCAGGGTCTGTGAGGTATTGCTCGTAGAGAGCTTCTATATAGATGGCGTTATCTGCAGCCAGTTCGGTATGTGCTTGGTCGGATTTTTCTTTGGTTATACTATTCATAATAATCGTCTATTTGATAGATAAATGAATGGAATCGTGCTTATTATTGTGTCAGTCGTTGTACGCTCAGGCAGTTAAACAATGTGTCATATCCTGTCAAATACTGTTCGATAAAACACTTTTATCCTTAAGTATTGCCGTCACCATAAAATACTACTGTCATTGTCTACAAGAACAAGTGATTCTAAATAGTGGCAGCAAGTCTTATTGCAATACCCGTCTAGAAATAAAATTATTTGTGAACGCTCAGTTTTCTCATCTGGCTCGTTTCACAACATTAATTTATATATACTTCTTTGAGCCATAACCAACATATCTACTAATGATAAGCTATTAATAGATAATTATATTTTCAGTTAACTTATAAATTGCCTATTATTGCTAAACTGCTTTATAAGTCTTGATATTGGCTGATAAATCTAGCTTTTTCAGACAGACATACATTGCTGTATAGACTATCATGCCCATTTTTTACGACATAGTTTGTTTGTTCAATACTAAGTATTTAGGTAATGAATATCTACCATCAATTATAAACGTATAATCATTCTACGCATAGTATTTTAGCCTGATAATGCCATGATATGCTTGAACAACAGCTATCAATAGCTAAAAAAGATGCTTCAATCGTATCATTAAATAAATAATATCATTGTACCAAAATTCGACTATGTCTATATTCGATTATATAGGTTGATTGTTTATATATTATGTCTTCTTACATACGACCAACGTATTGACCATACAGTTTTACCCTTAGATTACTTATCAATTTTCTTTCAACTTGTCATATTCGTAAATTTTTTTACTTAAAGAATGCATTAGCGACAGTAACGAGTTTATATATTAACTTTTTAGCTAACAAAAAACACCACCTAATGAATAGGTGGTGTTGTTTATATGATAACTATAAAAAGCAATTAACTCCGTTTAACCAGCCTGATCAATCAACATACTACGTAGATGACCAATAGCTTTGGTTGGGTTCAAGCCTTTTGGACAAACTGATACACAGTTCATGATACCGCGACAACGGAACAAGCTAAACGGGTCGTCTAGGCGAGCCAAACGCGCTTGAGTATCACCATCACGGCTATCAGCGACGAAACGATAAGCATGTAGCAATGCTGATGGGCCTAAGAACTTGTCAGGATTCCACCAGAAAGATGGGCAGCTGGTTGAACAGCAAGCACATAGAATACACTCGTACAAACCGTTTAGTTTCTCACGCTGTTCAGGTGACTGTAAACGCTCAGTCGGCGGTGCTGGTTGATCGTTGATTAAGTACGGGTGTACTTTCTCATATTGCTCATAGAACTGATTCATATCAACAACCAAGTCACGAACTACTGGCAGACCAGGTAACGGACGAACCGTTACTTTTTCTGGTAGCGTGTTCATGTTGATTAAACATGCTAGACCATTCTTACCATTGATATTCATGCCGTCAGAACCACAAATACCTTCGCGGCAAGAGCGACGGAAAGTAAGCGTTTCATCTTCTTTCTTTAGGCGTAATAATACGTCAAGCAACATACGATCAGATTCAAGTAGCTCAATCGTATAAGTTTGCATACGCGGCGCTGCGTCCACATCAGGATCGTAGCGATAGATTTCGATGGTGCGAGTACCTCGGCTCATAATGCTAAACTCCACACGTAGGTGATGGCGGGCATACAAAGATTGCAACATGTCTGCGCTAACTATTAACCACTATTAATAATTAATATCGGATACTGATTAATAGCGTACTAGCGCTGGCATAAGCATGTAGCTGGCGGTCACCTTTTTAATAAAATTAATAAGGGATAAAACGTTAACACTGCTGCTATATATCGATTATGCACAAAGTACGTGGTCTAAAATTAGTAGACGCGAACTTTTGGCTCAATATAATCAACAGTTAATGGCACTTTACGTACTGGCTTATAAATAATGCGATTGCCTTCAGAGTACCATAAAGTATGCTTCATCCAATCATGGTCATTACGGCCGTTAGGTGCGTAATCATCATCTTCTGGACGATCATAGTCAGATACACTGTGCGCACCGCGACTTTCGTGACGGGTAGCAGCCGATATCATTGTTGCTTTTGCTACTTCGTACAAGTTAGCAACTTCGAATGCTTCAATACGTGCTGTGTTAAACACTTGAGACTTATCACCAAGATGGATTTTTTCGATCTTCTCACCTAGCGCTAAAATCTTCTCAACGCCTTCGTCCATCATCGCCTGTGTACGGAATACACTGGCGTGTTTTTGCATAGTAGCACGAATCTCATCAGCCACGTCTTGCGCATTGTAGCCTTCAGTAGACTGTTGCAACTTGTCTAAACGCTGCACTGTAAAGTCAAGTACGCGAGGATCAAGTGGCTTGTAGTTATGATCTGCATGATGGAACTCATCAACGATATGCTTACCAGCTGCACGACCAAACACCAATAGATCTAGTAGCGAGTTTGTACCTAGACGGTTAGCACCATGTACACTTACACACGCACATTCGCCGATTGCATAAAGACCTTTAACGACATTGCCTTTTGCATATAGGCCATCTTCATCAGTACCCGACTCGAGATCCGGTACAATCACTTGACCATGAATAGTCGTTGGAATACCACCCATCATGTAGTGAATAGTTGGGATTACTGGAATTGGTTCTTTAGTGATATCAACGTTGGCGAAGTTTTTACCAATCTCGAATACTGACGGTAGACGCTTCATAATAGTTTCAACGCCTAGATGCGTCATATCCATTACGATATGGTCAGCGTTAGGACCACAGCCGCGACCTTCTTTGATCTCTTGGTCCATTGAACGTGATACGAGATCACGTGGTGCCAAATCCTTCACAGTTGGCGCATAACGCTCCATGAACGCTTCGCCGTCTTTGTTACGCAAGATAGCGCCTTCACCGCGGCAACCTTCAGTCAATAGTACACCTGCACCATGAACACCCGTTGGATGGAACTGCCAAAATTCCATGTCTTGTAATGGAATACCAGCACGTACTGCCATGCCAATACCGTCGCCAGTATTAATATAAGCATTGGTAGAAGCGGCAAAGATACGACCAGCACCACCAGTTGCTAAGACAGTGATTGGTGACTGGAATACAGCAATAGTACCAGTCTCTTGCTCAAGCGCTACGACACCGTTGATGTTACCAGCTTCGTCTTTGATCAAATCAAGCGCGATCCATTCAATAAAGAACTCAGTGCCCTGCTCTAGATTTTTCTGATATAGCGTATGTAGTAATGCATGACCTGTACGGTCAGCTGCGGCACAAGCACGTTGTACTGCTTTTTCGCCATAGTTAGACGTGTGACCACCGAACGGACGCTGATAAATCGTACCGTCTTCGTTACGGTCAAACGGCATACCCATGTGCTCAAGCTCATACACAACTTTCGGCGCTTCACGGCACATATATTCGATAGCGTCTTGGTCACCTAACCAATCTGATCCTTTGACGGTATCATAAAAGTGAAAGTGCCAGTTGTCATTACTCATGTTACCCAAACTTGCACCGATACCGCCCTGTGCGGCAACAGTGTGCGAACGTGTTGGGAATACTTTGGTCAGGACTGCAACCTTCATGCCCGCTTCCGCTAAATGCAATGAAGCACGCATACCTGAGCCGCCACCACCAACGATAACTGCATCGTAGTTTAGGGTCTTGATATTACTAATGGTATTATCTTGTCTAGTTGCCATTATGGTTTTCCTAATGCCTGTTAATGCTTAGAATTAAATAAAAAGGTGTATAAAGCATCACTTTATTGCAGGGCTAAATGTCATATTTATTCAGCCGTTAAATGCAATGATCTAATACGATGACGCAAACAACCTTTGGCCACTTAATTTGCATATCTATCGTTATATTAGGCCAGTTTCATTTACTTTCAAATTGATTAGCTGTCTTTAAATGACCGCTTAAGTCAGAAACTGCCCAATGCTATGACTATTCTTGGCTATCAACGAATGTCTTTAGAATACTTTGCAACTAATGTACCCGTTGAATGCATTCGTCGTTATATATAGATATCAGAGCTTTTTATGAGATGGTTAAACGGCAGCGATACCGAAACCGTTACCCCAAAAAATCATGATGCCCCAAAATAGAAATACTAAAATAGCGATAATCATTAAAGTCTGTAATATCAGACGTAATTTTGGCGCACTTTCGCCCATCTTGCCAGACGTAATATAGTCAGTGAAAACTGTCCACATACCAACCCAGGCATGGCCTGCTAGTGCAAGTACTGCAACCAAGCTGAATAGACGCATCGGTAAGCTGGTCATAAATGATGACCATTCGAGATAGGTAACATCGCCATGGGTCAAAAAGAAGCCCAGCAATACCACACTATATAAGGCTAAAACGACGGCACTAATACGTTGGACAATCCAATCACGTGAGCCTGAACCTGTCAGACCAGTAGCACTTTTGATTCCTGAATCATTTTTTATCATTAGAACATCACCCATATAAATGACGCGACAACTAAAATCGCTGCAATCACAAAACTAACCACAGACGCAGTGCGGCCAGATTTCAGCTCTTCATTCATGCCCATATCAGCAAATAAATGTTTGATACCCATCACAAAATGATATGCGATAGCGGCAACAAATATCCATGCCAAAAAGCGCACAAGTACGTTGTCAAATACGGTCGCAAAACTCTCAGGCGATGCCAATGAGTTCTGTAGTAGCCATAACATGACAGGAATCAATAAAAATAAAATAATGCCAGAGATACGATGCAAGATAGAGGCGATCGCGATCGGTGAGCGATTAACGCTAATCACTTGGCTTATAGGCAGATCAATAGGTCGGTTGCTTTTCACAGCGGGCATCCTTTTGCGGTTATACTCCTGTATCTGCTATCAACGCCTGACATAAATAGTGTCAATTAAGCATTGAGCAACACACGAGACGAATAAAGTAAGGAAGAGCTAGCTGACTTCGTTTAGTTTGCGCTAAACATGAAGAAAGGATCATGTATACAAAGGTATTGATAGACTGTTCAATGTCGCTTGTCGAATCGACAGGCCTATCAAACAACCTATCTATTATACAACAAAGAGAATAAACATGAGTAACATCGACTAACCAGTCTATTTTAGAGGTCGTATGAACAGCAAGACAACGTTACTATGTCTTCTATATCAGGACAGACCTTGTGTTAAGCACTTAAAATACTGTACCAAACAGATGAAAAAGATTGGTTAAGAAGAAAATTCAAACCATAGAATGCGGTTTGGTCTATCGTAACACCAGACAATCGTAAAATAAGCATAAATACAAGACGCTCTGAGCGACACTATATCATGGTCATTTATTAATTTGCGCAAAGCCAGTGCCAGTTAATTCCTACAATTATAAAATGCCTGAGCGATAATTACAAATTTATCCATTCAGTAAGAATATATACATATTTAATCAATAAATGAATGAGTAAAGATAACACTGGTTTCAATAGTCATTATTATGACAAACTCTAATCCGTTTACTAGGCATGGTCTGCCAGTTTTTGGTGTCATTATTTATGACTTTTGTTCTTAAAATATATTCAAAAATCTAAAATATCAGCTTGAAAATACTGTTATAAACTTTCTCAATAAGAGAGGAAATTTAAGTAAAATAACCCGACAGACATATTTTGATACAAAAATTACAGCGAACAACCACCGCCACACCACGCCAATTGGACACGTTGTCTATAAAAGTTTTTTCAAATCATTAAGAATTGCTGCTAATATACCCTGCGTACTAAATGAGTTGAATGCACTTTTACCATTCAATCGACAATGACGCGAGGGTATGCGTCTGTAGTAATTTATTCTAACAAGTCAAATCAATGGAGAGCAATTTATGGCTGATACTAATGCCAAACTAACCGTCAATGGTGAAGAATACGGACTTCCTATTATTAAAGGTACTTTAGGCCGCCCAGTTATCGACATTGCTGCTTTACAAGACTCAGGATTTTGGTCTTATGATCCTGGTTTTAAGGTAACTGCTCCTGTTGAATCAAAAATTACTTATATTGATGGTGGCAAAGGTGAGTTGTTACACCGCGGCTACCCTATCGATGAGCTAGCAAACAACGCTGAATACCTAGAAGTCGCTTATGCACTTCTACATGGTGACCTACCTACTGCTGAGCAAAAAGCAGACTTTTTTGAAAAAATCCGCAAGCATACTGCTGTTCATGACCAACTACGTAAGTTCTTTGAAGGCTTTCGCCGTGACGCGCATCCAATGGCTATTATGGTTGGTGTCGTGGGTGCCTTATCAGCGTTCTATCATGAAGACCTAGACGTGAGCAATGAAGAACATCGTGAAATCACCGCTATTCGCCTGATTGCTAAGATGCCTACGCTTGCTGCGATGAGTTATAAATACTCACAAGGCGAACCGTTCATGTATCCGCGTAACGACTTCAACTACGCAGAAAACTTCTTATACATGATGTTTGCAACGCCTGCTGACGTAGACTATGAGAAAAATGACGTTATCACTCGCGCAATGGACAAAATCTTTACATTGCACGCTGACCATGAGCAAAACGCTTCTACATCAACGGTACGTTTAGCTGGTTCTACTGGTGCAAACCCTTATGCATGTATCGCTGCTGGTATCGCAGCCCTTTGGGGACCATCACATGGCGGCGCGAACGAAGCTGTTCTTGAGATGCTAGACGAAATCGGTACCGTTGAGAACGTGCCTGAGTTCATGGAAAAAGTGAAGAGCCGTGAAGTGAAGCTAATGGGCTTTGGTCACCGTGTTTACAAAAACTTCGATCCACGCGCTCAAGTAATGAAAGAGACTTGTGATGAAGTCCTAGAAGCACTAGGTATCAACGATCCTAAGCTTGAATTGGCAATGGCACTAGAGAAAATCGCTTTAGAAGATCCGTTCTTCATCGAGCGTAACCTATATCCAAACGTTGATTTCTACTCTGGTATCATCTTAAAAGCTATTGGTATCCCAACGTCAATGTTTACCGTGATCTTTGCATTGGCTCGTACTTCAGGTTGGATCAGCCATTGGTTAGAGATGCACAGTGCACCGTTCAAAATCGGTCGTCCACGTCAGTTGTACACTGGCGAAACGCGCCGCGATTTTGTAAAAGTTGAAGATCGCAAGTAAGCGAAAATAGTCGTTACCCAATAAAAAATCCCGCCATCGTGCGGGATTTTTTATTGTCTTAATTCTCTTTATTCAATACTGACTACTTTATAAAAAGTGAGTAAATAAATCAGTTCGTAAAAATACCGTCAGTTACTGAAATTCTTCTAACGTTTGCTCATATTTGGCAATCTGTTCATCATATCCTTCGATGGTTTCATTGAATTTGGACATCAGCGCTTCAAACTCTTGTTGCTGCTTCTGCTTCATTTGCTGCATATCAATCACTTGCTGGGCTTCTATTTGCTCCCATACCTGATGCTGAATGATTAGACGAGCCAGCGCCGGACTTTTTGCACTTACTCTACCAGCAATCTCAGCGTGCTCAAATAGCTGCGGAACCAACGTCGCCATATTGATTAATGTATCAGAATCATCTGCGCTAAGCGGTGTTGTCACCGGTTGATATAAGGCATCCATCGTCTGCTGATAACGTTCTATGATCTGCGCTTCAGTCAACATAACAGGTTTACGTGGTTCAAGACTGATGCGTTTTAATACCGTTAAATCGCGCTCACCGACTTCAGTGCTGGTATTAGCATCAACCTCTGCATCTACACTCGTATTATTGTCTGTCGTGTCATTTGCTGGATTACCCGATAACGCTACCGCTTCAGAACTGGTAGCAGCAGTACTTGCGATAGACGAAGTATCATCGGCCAGCACTTTGTTGTTAGCATCTGTACTTTGACTGTTGTCATCAGTAGTATTCAGTAGTAAAAGCTCTTCACTGTCTGACGCGTCTGCCGCTTGCAATGACTCATACTCTGCTTGCAGACGTCTCTGTAAGCTCTGCGCTTGTGTGACATATATTGGCTGAAACTGTTCTATACGCGCAGCAGCTGAGTCACTTTTTGGCATGGGCTTAGTGTCTTCTACGCTTGTTTGTTCACTGGTTTGACTGTCATCAGGTACAGGCGGTGTCTCAGACTGCTGACAGCCTGTCAAAAACAATACTCCTGACAGTGCGGCTACAAGCAGCGTCGGTGGATAGCGAGTATCGACGTTCGGCTTTACTGATAAAAATTTAAACATGAGAGTGTATATCCTTTGGTAAAGCAAAATTATTAAAGGGTAGGTTACAATGGCGGTTTATTATTCTTTGATTTTTAGCGACACAACTGACTGTTAAATCGTCCAATATATTTATTTAACTGACCTATATTTTAATTGCTTTATATTACGGTTATGGTTTATCACAGCAGACACTATGCTCAACTTGGAGAATTAAATGACTGATGGATTATCCGTATTCGTCGTCTTGACAATAGGCTGCACTGTCAAAAATGGGATACAAGCCTCCCACTCTTGGCAATTCTGGTCACGTTGACGACGTAAAAAATAATCTTGTACCATGCGTGCCTGTTGTTCAATACCATATTTAAAAAATGACTTACCTGTTTTTAACACATAGTCGTATTTTCGATTAATAAGAGCACCGCGCACAACTTTTAAGCCTTGCTGCAACTGCCATACGTGCGTTAACTCGTGTATAAGCCAGCTTTGTTTGCTCAGTGGGGCTTTACTGAAATCTGCAATCCAATCGACTGAATTAAAGTAAATATTTCCATTAGGGCTGACTGCATAATGTTTTAGTACCCACCACGCTGTCTTCAACTGTACTTCATCGAGTTTGATATCGTTACCAAATACCGATTTCGCCAATGCTATCTCGCCAACTGTCAAATAGCGTGACTTTTGCTTCCCTATCTCACTACGTAGGTAACGATTAAATAAGCGTTTAGAAGTCGGTTCAGACATCGTTAATGTAATACCTTATATTTGATAGGTTATCTCTAACCATTAATAGTTACGATTGGCTAACTTTCCCAATCAATACGATAGAGCCATTAATATAGGTAAATGATGAAAACTAAAGTATTCAGGACACAAGCTATACGCTTAGTTAGCTTTCATTAACATATTTTTGCGTTAGCCTAGCGTGTATGATTTATAACAAGTACCATGCTTATAAATTAGCCTACTTTTACTATTGATGTCTAATATTCATTGCTATCGTTAAACTGCTGCGATAATCATGCCAAACACATATGAGTATCGAAGTTCAATGAAAACGACAAAGGTAGCTTAGTATGATGCTATTTAGATTTAGCTATAAAAGCCTTGCCATTGCTACCATCATAGCCAGTAGATAGCTTTTTCATTTTTCGATAGAGAGTCTTATGCCACCTAACTTTCATGCCGATACCCCACTTGCTCAGCGCATGCGCCCTACGTCTCTTACTGATATTATTGGTCAAGAGCACTTGTTAGCAGCTGGCGCACCGCTAAGGCGTTTGGTAGAGCAAGGGCATTTACCATCTATTATCCTGCACGGTGAAGCAGGTATTGGCAAAACAACCATTGCGATGCTATTAGCCGATGCGGTCAATCGACCTTTTCATGCGCTCTCTGCATTAAATACTGGCGTTAAACAGCTGCGTGAAGTCTTAGATAATGAGGACTCATTAGCATTTGAGTCACCTGTGGTTTTTATTGATGAGATTCATCGCTTCAATAAAGCACAGCAAGATGCACTTTTGGGTGCAGTAGAGTCTGGTGATATTACTTTGATTGGTGCCACCACGGAGAACCCATCATTTAGCGTCAACAATGCTCTGCTATCACGTTGCCAAGTATATCGTTTAGAGCCGTTAACACCTGAGCAGATAGGCACTGTGCTGCAACGAGCGCTCTCAGAAGACAATATACTCAAAAAGTTAACTATCGATTTACAAGCAAAAGATACCATCAGTCAATTGGCTCATGGTGATGCACGAAAGGCGCTAAACTTATTAGAACTAGCGATTCAAACAGCTGACGCCAAGCAGTCGCCAGTGATTATTGATGATGAATTGGTTAGCCGAGTGGCACAGACTGCTTTGGTAAGATATGACAAAGACGGTGAGCAACATTACGATATCGTCTCCGCGATGATAAAGTCAGTCCGTGGTTCAGACCCTGATGCAGCATTGTATTGGATGGCGCGTATGCTCGTAGGCGGCGAGCCTGCTGATTTTATTGCGCGGCGTTTAGTTATTTTGGCCAGTGAAGATATCGGTAACGCCAACCCTAATGCCTTACTCTTAGCCGATGCGGCATTGCGAAGTGTGCAATCCATCGGTATGCCAGAAGCGCGTATAATTTTAGGGCAAGTTGTAGTATATCTAGCGACCAGTGCCAAAAGTAATAGCACTTACAAAGCGATCAATGCAGCAATGGCGTTGGCTGAAAAAGACGCTTCACCTGTACCGCTACATTTGCGCAATGGCGTGACCAAGTTGATGCGTAGTCAAGGCTATGGTCAGGGTTATGCTTACCCACACGACTATCTTAACCATTATTATCCTCAAAGCTACTTGCCAGATAATTTGGTTGGTACCAGCTTCTATGAGTTTGCAGATAATCAGCGCGAGCAGCACAGTAAACAATTTATGGAGTGGCTAAAAAGCCAAGCAGCCAGTAATGATTAACTGTGATATAAATTAATAAAAAAGATAGCATATAGATTTATGAGTCAGTTTTAGTATGCATTGATAATATTTATGACTATTTTTGACAGACTGAACGATATAGTGGGAAGATGGCGCAGCACGTTGCGCTGAAAAGCGTTAAAATGACCTCATAATGAAATATACAAGCAATAAAATGAGTCACTTTTATATCAGCTAATATTGCTTATAGCGCGCTTTGCTTGACCGTAACAGCGCTTTGTATTACCTACTGCTACAATAAGCAGATAGAACCCTAGATTCTGAATTACGCCTATTTATAAATAATAAAACATTGAGATTTACTATGAGTTTAAATGCAATTCCTGAGATTATCGAAGACATTCGTGCTGGAAAAATGGTCATCTTGATGGATGATGAAGACCGCGAAAACGAAGGCGATATCATCATGGCAGCGACGCATGTGCGCCCTGATGATATTAACTTTATGATTACTCACGCACGCGGCTTGGTTTGTTTGACCTTATCACAAGCGCGTTGTCAGCAATTGGCACTGCCGCTAATGTCAGATCGTAACGAAGCAAAGTTTAGTACCAACTTTACTGTCTCTATCGAAGCAGCTGAAGGCGTTACCACGGGTATTTCTGCGGCTGATCGCGCACGTACCATTCAAGCGGCAGTATCTTCGTCCGCAAAGCCTGAAGACATTGTCCAGCCTGGACATATTTTTCCAATCATGGCACAAAATGGTGGCGTTCTACACCGTGCAGGCCACACAGAAGCAGGTTGCGACTTAGCACGTTTGGCAGGTTTAGAGCCTGCAGCGGTGATTGTAGAAATTATTAATGCAGATGGCACCATGGCACGCCGTGACGATCTTGAAGTATTTGCAAAAGAGCATGATATCAAAATAGGTACGATTGCTGACCTTATCAACTACCGTATTGCAAACGAACAAACCGTAGAAGAAGTCGAGTCACGTCCTTTTGAAACCGAACATGGTACTTTTACACTACATCGCTTCCGTGAGTTTGGTGCGGAAGAAACACATTTAGCCTTGGTAAAAGGTGATGTGAGCGAAGGCGTCAGTACCGTACGTGTACACGGCTTCCACCCATTACGCGATTTATTTGCCGCTAAAAACGATATGACTGGCCGTAGTGGCTGGAGCGTACAGTCAGCACTAGAAGAAATCAGTGCTTCAGATCGCGGTGTGTTGGTATGGATTGGTAGCAACCAGCCTGTTGATTTGGGAGATGCTTTGGATAAAGCCACTGACAATGAATCGCAATCAACCATCACGCAACAGCCATATCGTAGTGTGGGTGTGGGTGCACAAATATTACGCCATTTAGGTGTCCGTGATATGCGCTTGTTATCATCACCAATGAAGTTTTTTGCATTGTCAGGTTTTGATCTAAACGTGGTTGATTTTGTTCATGCACCGCAGCAAGACTAAAAACTGTTTACAGAATTAGCTGAATAATGAGCTTTAAAAAAGGCACGCTAACATCATATTAGCGTGCCTTTTTTTGTTTTCGACTTTTGATTCAAAATAGCTTTTTTGAAGAAATGAATAAGTGGTTTCTATAGAAACTAACCTAAAGTTCAGGTATATGGCCAAACTCAGCTTCTAGTGCTAGCAGCTGTTGACGCTCTGCTGCCGTCCACGGCAACTTATCTTTTCCATCATTATCAAGACGTACTACCACGGCTTCTGCTGTAGCAACAACGGTCTCTTGCGCAGTACTATAATAACTATACTCCATCGCCATACTCGTATTGCCTAAACGTTTACAACGAACCCCTAATAACAACGTGTCAGGATAAGTGACTGGATGTAAATATTGGCAATTTGACTGGGCTAAAACAGTGACCATACTGCCGTCAAACATACCTAGCGCTTGTAAATAACTGATACGCGCTGACTCAGCGTAACGATAGTAAACCACATTGTTTAGGTGATTAAAGGCATCCATCTCTCCCCATTGTATAGGCTGATGATGAATAACAGGATAATGAGCTAATAACTCAGGGCGGTGTCCGTTTATTACATGAGATATAGATATTGAGCTTTCATTAGAATGGGTCATTACTTACCTTACTTTTTATATTTTCTGTATTAACTATTGTGACTAGCTTTCGTTAGCGTTGCGGCTTATCTAAGATTTCAGTCGTTAACAACGGCG
Source organism: Psychrobacter sp. AOP7-C1-14 (assembly GCF_052376135.1). Classification (NCBI taxonomy): domain Bacteria; kingdom Pseudomonadati; phylum Pseudomonadota; class Gammaproteobacteria; order Moraxellales; family Moraxellaceae; genus Psychrobacter; species Psychrobacter sp. AOP7-C1-14. The sequence goes on from NZ_JBQSVH010000002.1 coordinate 92,013, forward strand.
TTGGTTTTGGTGCATGAGCAATCAACTGATTTAGCCATATAACTACTTCTAGTATGTTACTTGGTGCGTTCATTGTCTCAAGATTTTTTTCACCATCAACTGGTTTTTCATCAGCTTGTACAATTCCAATCGCACCAGCTTGTGCTGACTTTTTATTGTCGCTAACAGATGCCTTAGGCACCAACGTTTTCAATTGTTTGCGTGCTTGCGTTAAATAGCTGACAAGTTGGTCTTGCTTACGCATATTGCTCGCTTGGCTTGCTAAATTCAACGTCATAATGACTTCATGGATAGTGAGCTGCCGACGCGTTAAATTTGTGTCGCTAGTCGCTGAGGTATCAGTAGAATTGCTTAATTTTAGCTGCTGTTTATTCTCAGTAGCTGCATCTACCAGCTTTCGACGCTGTAAGTCGGTGCCTTCATAACTGCCAAGACGCTCATGACTGTGTAAAAACTCCTGAATATTTTGAATCGCAAGATTTTGTATTTGCCAAGGGCTTGGCTGTGAGCTTTGTGCTTGCAGACGCTTAATATCTTTAAGCAAACTTTGCTTAATAACGATGGTTAACGCAGGCGCAATCTCATTACTACTTTGCGACAACTGCCAATGCAGACCTCGCAATAACTCAATCGCTGCACTGTCATTACTATCTACCAATAGCCTATCAGCAGCTTTAATTTGTATACGCAACAGGTCTAACTGATTTTGAGCTTGGCTACTGGCTTCAACTCTAGGCTCTGGCAGCGTCTGCTGACTCATGGCAAATAGACGATCATCCATTTCGTTTAGTCGACTAATTACTTGCTCATTACTCTGCAAGCGATCATTGACACTATGCTGGAAGCGCTGTTGGCTAGTATATAGCCACAACAAAGCAGCGATCAGCACTAAGATAATTAACCATTGTATCCGTAGCAGCAAAATATTTGCCTGCCGGCGCTGCTGAACAGTAGAAGGATCCTTAGATAAGGACTCAGAATTCATTGACATAAGACAGTACCGTCATTGGTATAGATAAACATGTTTACAGAAAATGAGAGGTTTAAGATATTATATTTCAGAATTGATGGCTGAGAGAATCGTGTCTGGCGATAAATCTTCTACTCGCCAGTAACTTAACTGCTGTGCTGCAACCATACTGGCCAAACGTTCACCCAGTACAACGTAAGAAAAGTCTTTCAACGTAAGCGATAGACGCTGTGCTGTATCAACCACTACATCAGTATTTTGCTCTTTTTCTACTGTTTTTGACTGTTTGTCATCAACGATATTTGACCAATGCTCAAAAGCTGCCGCACTACTGATTACGACAATGGGCTTTGTGTGCTGTGATAGAGCGATATCTGACGTAGTATCATGAGTCAGAAACGTTCGCTGCCACTGCTTATATTGAGCCTTTGCATCGATAGGCATCGTACGCTCGTACCAAGCAATACTATCAACCTGTACACCGCGCGCATGTAATGTATCAACCAATAGACGTCGTCCACCAAGCCCGCGCCAGATTAGCAATTTATCGCCTGCTTGTAAGCTATCGATTTCAGGCATTGCTAGCATGCCTTCGTTATTGGCCGTCCCAGGCTGAAGTATTTGATAGTCTGTTGTATCTATATTTACCTGACTGAACTCTGCCGCTGTTGCTTCACCAACCGCAATCAGAGGACTAGATAGTGATAAGCCTTCTGACGATTGCTGCGTATACTTGCCATTACTGTCTTTCGCTTTGTACTCATGTTCTTTATGTTCATGTTTAAGTGACTGCCAAAAAGTTAGCCCTGCAGCCGCCGCAGTTGGACTAACGATAACAAGTGCCTTGTACTCCCCTGCCAACCACTGTCGCATGAATGCGATATCGACATCAGTTGTTGGACATGGTTGTAGCGTCAACATTGGCATTTCAACCACTGTCAATCCTGCCGCTTGCAAGTGCTGGGTCAACGGTGCTGCTCGCTCTACTGGGCGAGTATTGATGACAGTTTTCGGCATGACTTTTGACTTATCATTAGAATAATTCTTATGAGAAGTTGTGTATGTAGATTGAGTTGGCATTGATGACATAGGTATACCATGACAAAAAACTAATGAAAAAAGCTTAAGCATATAAAAATGGCTGATGCTTGGATCAGCCTATCTTGCGGTTGATTACACCTATAGCGAAAGTGCTTGTACTATTCAGGCTGATAAATCGCTGACAAGATTTCTCCTGCACCATCAGCAAGTAGCATTTCTGCGACATCGATACCCAGTTGATTGGCTTGAGCCTCTTGCTCATTTTGTATCCCAACCAACGTAACTCGTTTATCTGCTTTCAATAGTTCGCTACCATCAGCCTGACCCACTCGACCTCGTAACCACAGCACATTGCCATCATCGTTATTGCCGTTTTCACCATTGCTGTCATTATTAACACTGGTTTCTTCTGCTGTCTGCAGAACTGCATAAGCGGCAATCGGTACTTGGCAACCACCTTCTAAATGACGGTTCAGGGCACGTTCAGCGATAAGCCTAATACGAGCTTTATCATCATTAAGTGGTGCAAGTAACTTGAGTATTTCTTCATCACCTTCACGGCATTCGATCGCTAATGCGCCTTGCCCAACTGCAGGCAAACAGGCTGTGATATCTAGCTCACCGCGTATTCTCTCGTCCAGCTCAATACGTTGCAATCCGCTAGTTGCCAAAATAATGGCATCGTATTCACCAGCATCTAATTTGCCCAAACGAGTACCGACATTGCCGCGCAACGTTTTGATTTGTAGATCAGGGCGGTAGGCTTTAATTTGACATTGACGACGTAAACTTGATGTCCCAACGATTGCACCTTGTGGTAGCTCATCAATACTATTATAAGTATTGGATACAAACGCATCTGTTGGCGAGGCACGTTTACAATAGACGCCTAATGTGAGGCCTTCAGGAAGCTGCATGGGTACATCTTTCAGCGAATGCACTGCGATATCTGCTTGTTTTTCATACAGCGCTTGCTCAAGCTCTTTTACAAATAGTCCTTTACCGCCGATTTTGGCCAAAGGTGTGTCCAAAATCTTGTCACCCTTAGTGACAATTTTTAGTAAATTAACCGTCAGATTAGGGTATAACACTAATAAACGATCACGGATATGCTCAGCCTGCCACAAGGCTAGCGGACTTTGACGTGTAGCGATGTTTAAAGTAGTCAAAACAGGTTGCTGTAGATTGCTCATAAAAGGCCTCAATAAGTTCGATACTCATACTATAATGGCTATTGTCCCAATGTCAGTACTGTTCATATTTATACTGATCAAAATCGATATTGCTCGATAGGACAAATTTGCCCAAGAATAGCTAACTCAGATTATTAATAGTAAATGCTGACGCAAAAAAATACCCCTATTTAAGCACAAATAAGGGTTTGATGATATGGGATGATTGGGCGCTATCAGAACAGCCTATTACATGCTTTGAATTTTATCGCGTAAGGCAGGTAAATGACGACGGCTGACCGCTAGCGTCTCATCAATACCTTTGAAACGTATCTGATACTGGCCTGCGTCTAGAGTTTCTAAGAAATCCAAATAACTCAGATTGATAATGGCATTTCGATGTACTCGGAACAGACGGTCATCAAACTCTTGCTCTAGCTCTTTTAACGTCTCATCAATCAATACCATGCCGTCTTTGTGACGCACTTTGACGTATTTTTGATCTGCTGCAAAATAATAGATATCTTTTAGCTTAATCAGCTCAACACCACGATGTGTACGAGCAGCAATATGTTCACGTATCGGACGTGCTGTCGGATCTTCAAGCTTGCGAATTTCATTCAATTGAGCAGCGTTTAGACTCTTTGCTTTGTTTAATGCCTCTAATAGCTCATCTTTATTTGCAGGCTTTAATAAATAGCCAATTGCATTAGCTTTTAGTGCTGCAATCGCATAATGGTCGTATGCTGTCACAAATATAATCGCTGGTGGATGTTCAAGCTTGGCAAGCTCTTGAGCACAGTGCACTCCATCCATCTCAGGCATACGAATATCTAATAATATGATATCTGGCTGCTGGGTTTTTACAGCAATGATGGCCTCTGCACCTGTTGTGGCCTGACTCCTGTACAATTCTCACCAAACGCTCACGCGCTAGGGGCTCATCATCACAAACTACGATACGCATGCAAACTCCCTTCCAAGGACATACTTAATATTTTATTCAATAGCATTTCAGCTATATTAGCACTCATTATCAATCACTTAGAATCTAAAATCTAAATTTTTGGTAAAAACAACCAATTTTTACAGCCGATAATATACTCCTAATATAGGTAGGTTTTATATGGTGTAAGTGTGTTACACAGTAGTTATGATATTACTTATTCGTAACTAGTATTTGTTAAAAATAGACTACGATGCCTATGTATAGTGATGCAATAAGTATGCCATACAGATTCTCAAGAGAGGAAATAAGCAATAAGACTAAACAAGAAACAGTAAGCTATAAGCCAACATCTTGTAGAGGATAGTCGATGATAGTGATGATTTGAGTACTAGCTACCGAACTTTGGATATCAGCACTTTGACCAAAATGGGCGCGCAAACGGTCAGCTTGAATATAAAAATTCATATGTTGGCGCAAGTCATGATTAATGATTAACGTCTTTTTGGGAAGCGCAACATCAATCAATATTTTGACTCGGTGCTGTTCCCATGTGACTTCGATATTGATACAGATAGTTTCTGTGGTCATCTCTACCACATTGAGCAGTATTTTCTCTAGCACACTCTGTAGTGTTAGCGCAGTGATAACCATGTCATACATGATATCTTCATCAGGTAACGTCCAATTGACTTCGAGCTTGTCTGCTAGTCGACTGGATTCAATTGCTAAATAATGCTCACAAAGGCTAATCTCTTCTTCAAAACTAATCTCGCGTGTACCACTAAAACTAGCGCGGAATAGTGCAGAAACATGTTGTAATAAGGCAGCAGCTTTTGGCGGATTCGACTCAATCAGGGATACAAGTGTATTGATCGTATTAAAGAAAAAATGCGGGGCTGTACGCGCTTTTATTAGGTCATTTTGTGCAGTCAATTTATATTCAAAGGATAACTTGAGCGCATTCAATTCACGATAGCTGCGCAAAAAATATAATAAAAACACAGTCGTAAAACCGCCAGCCAACACAGTATTGAGCACTATACTTACTACAAACGTGCGCCCATCATATGCTAGCCAACCGAAATTAATCATAGTTAATGTTACTAATGCCATAGAGACCGCTGCAGCGAACATCAGTAATAATACAACCCGCATACTTACGCTAAGAATACTGGCATTTTTAAAGACAGGACGTAGGTAATCAACTAAATACAGTGATGGGATAACCGTTAGAGCGTTTTGAGTGAAGCTACGTACAAACTGAACCATGAAGTCTGACCATGTTGCTAAGCTATGGCGCTCCATTACCGTTAGAAACAAGGACCAAAAAAAGATATATGTCAGCCACTGCCAAGGCCTCATGATTTCCATAAGTTTAGGAATAAAAAACTCTAAGCGTGTGGCTAGTAAGGCAACCTCATCATTTGCTATACTCGAGTTCTTATTCTTTTGACTTGTCTTGTACCGATATGAACGCCAATTCTTCAAAACCTAGTAATCCTGAATCAAGTAAAAGTTCATCTGGCTCTGATTTTAGCACAGATGCTTCTATAACAAGTACCACAACACAGGCGGCACCTACTAGTAGCCAAGGCCAACAAATGTGGGGCGGACGCTTTAGTGAAGCAACCGATAGCTTTGTTGCTGCCTTTACTGCCTCTGTGGGCTTTGATCAACGCTTTGCCCGTCACGATATTCAGGGATCCATTGCTCACGCAACGATGCTGAAAGAATGTGACATTTTAACTGCTGAGGAAGTTGCCACTATTATTGATGGCCTTCAGCAAGTATTGCGCGAGATTGAAGCGGGTGAGTTTAACTGGTCAATCGCTCTTGAAGACGTGCACATGAATGTAGAATCACGTCTGACTGATATCATAGGCGCCGTTGGCAAAAAGCTACACACTGGTCGTAGCCGTAACGATCAGGTAGCCACAGATATTCGCCTATGGTTACGTGAAGAAACTGATAATGTCATTGAGTTATTAGTGCGCTTACAGAGTGGATTGCTTGATTTGGCTGACCAGCACACTGATACTATTATGCCAGGCTTTACACATTTACAAACGGCACAGCCTGTCAGCTTTGGCCACCATGTGATGGCATGGTTTGAAATGTTATATCGTGATACTGAGCGCCTTGTCGATGCACGTCGCCGCATCAACCAAATGCCACTTGGTAGCGCAGCGCTTGCTGGTACGACTTTCCCAATCGATCGTACCATCACTGCTGAATTACTAGGTTTTGAAGGTATTTGCCAAAACTCACTTGATGCTGTTTCAGATCGTGACTTTGCGATTGAATTTACTTCAGCAGCGTCTATCCTCATGATGCATATGTCACGCATGAGTGAAGAGATTATTCTTTGGATGTCAGCACAATTTAATTTTGTGCAGATACCAGATCGCTTCTGTACTGGCTCATCGATCATGCCGCAAAAGAAAAATCCTGATGTACCTGAGTTAGTACGCGGTAAAGCAGCACGTGTCTTTGGTCAACTGACGACCTTGCTTAGCTTGATGAAAAGCCAGCCACTCGCCTACAACAAAGATAACCAAGAAGACAAAGAGCCTTTGTTTGATTGCGTTGATACGTTGACAGGTTCGCTATTAGCGTTTGCTGATATGCTACCAAACATTACGCCAAACAAGGAAAGTATGCGTGCTGCTACGATGAAAGGCTACGCAACCGCAACTGACTTGGCAGATTACCTAGTACGTCAAGGCGTAGCATTCCGTGACGCCCATGAAGTCGTTGGTAACGCTGTTGCTTTAGGTATCGAAGAAGGTGTTGATTTAAGTGATTTGTCATTGGCACAGCTACAGCAATTTAGCGATGCCATTGGTGAAGATGTCTTTGATTATCTAACGCTAGAAGGCTCATTAGCAGCGCGTGACCATTTGGGTGGTACTGCGCCAAACCAAGTCAAGCAAGCAGTAATCAATGGCCGTGCTCGCTTAAAAGCCTTTGCCTAATCAGTACTTCTTAATAAAAGCTAACTTGCCAATATACATTTAACACCCGCTATCTATGCGGGTGTTTTTATTTGCTCTATGACTTCTATTGGTTTAGCCAATGTCGTTTTAAAAATCTCGCAAACTTTGAAAAGCTAAATAAAAACTTCAAACGTAGATAGTCTTTGTCGTATATCAACCACCAAAAATTTTATGCCAAATAGATAGAGGCTTAACGATATACATTAGTACCCTTTGCTAAATCTACCAAGACCGTTATCATAGACTCATATGACGTTTGATTTAACCACCTAATATAATAAATAAGGAATGCCTTATGACTGAGACTTTTAACCCTCAAGCAAATACTGTGTTTTGTCGCAAATATAAGCAAGACCTGCCAAAGATGCCGCACCCGCCCTTCCCTAATAAGAAAGGTCAAGAGCTACAAGAAACAGTATCTGAAAAGGCGTGGAAAGAATGGCTTGAACATCAAACCATGCTCATTAACGAGAATCATCTAAGTATGATGGATCCTGCTGCCAAAAAGTTTTTAACAGAGCAGCGTGATAAGTTTTTAGATAATGAAGACTATGAGCGCGCGCAAGGCTGGACACCAGAAAGCTAGTATTTACGCGCTTTTTGACAGCCATATTTAGTAGTTATAAAAAAACGCGCTTACTATAGCGCGTTTTTTTTAAGATAAAAAGTATAGTCCTTCCTATCAGCTTTCATCACTATCTGACGTTTCAAGCTCACTGGCTGACAGTGTGCCAACTTGACGAGCAGCCAAGCGGTCATTGGCTTCCTGTACCGCTTTTTCGACCATGGCATAGTCTGAATGACGCACATCTTGTCCACTGATATAGTTGATCACTAGCTCTGCAACGTTTTGTGCATGGTCACCGATACGCTCAAGCGAGCGCAGAATCCACATGATATTGATGACTTTTGAGACTTGTCTGGAGTCTTCCATGATATACGTCATTAAAGCACGGATAGCAGATTGGTATTCGTTATTGACCACACTATCATTGCGCATGACCTCAAATGCTTGTTCAGCATTCGATTGGCTAAAGGCTTCTAATGCGTTGTTGAGCATCAGGCGGACTTGATTGCTCAAATGCTGAACTTCAGCGTAACCATATGCTGACTTGCCTTCTGCCGCTATTTTACTAGCCATTCGCGCTATTTTTACCGCTTCATCGCCGATACGTTCCAAATCAACCACGCCTTTACTGATTGACATGACTAAGCGCAAATCACTGGCAGTTGGCTGACGTTTGGCGACCAATAGTAAAATATGCTCGTCGAGTTCGACCTCCATTCGATTGATATCGAAGTCCATATCGATGACCTCTTGTGCTAGAGTTTCGTCTTTATCGATAAGAGCGTGAATGGCTTTAGCTACTTGGTTGGCAGCGCTATCACCCATGTATAAAAATAAACGGATGGCTTCATCAAGATCTTGGTCAAAACTTTTGGAGATATGCTTATCACTTTGCATGAGAGGTATTCCCTGAAATACATGTTTTAATAGCGCGATGTGCTTGTGAGTTTAGAAAGTCGGCTCATGACATACTAGTCAGCTTTGTCTGCTTACCGATTTCAATCTCAATCAATATTAACCATAGCGACCTGTAATATAGTCTTCCGTCGCGGTTTGGGTAGGTTTGGTAAATATCTGATCGGTCTCACCCATCTCAATCATATCACCCAAATACATATACACTGTGTAATCAGATACGCGTGCGGCTTGCTGCATATTGTGAGTGACAATAGCAATGGTGTAGTCGTTTTTCAGATCTTCGATCAAATCTTCGATAGCACCAGTTGAGATAGGATCCAGTGCTGATGTCGGCTCATCAAGCAACAGCACTTCAGGCTTGGTCGCGACGCTACGTGCGATGCACAGACGCTGCTGCTGGCCACCTGATAACGACAGTCCTGATGCTTTTAGCTTGTCTTTCACTTCTGGCCATAGCGCTGACTTTTTCAGTGCCCACTCTACGCGATGATCCAGCTCGGCCTTGCTTAGTTTTTCATACAGTCGTACACCAAAGGCGACATTGTCATAAATTGACATCGGGAACGGTGTTGGCTTCTGGAAAACCATACCAACTTGTGCACGTAGCAAGTTCACATCAATGTCTTTACCCAAGATATTTTTGCCATCTAGATTGATACTGCCTTCTGCACGCATACCAGGATATAGATCATACATACGATTGAAGGTGCGCAATAACGTAGACTTACCACAACCTGAAGGACCAATAAAAGCGGTCACTTTTTTATCAGCAATATCGATATTGATGTTTTTCAATGCTTGAAAATCATCGTAATAGAAGTTTAGATCTCGAACTTCCATTTTTGCCGCAGGCATGTTCTTGGGAATATCTTGAATCGTTTGCTTATTAAAATCAGCAGTGTTTGGTTGCTGAACTTGTGCGCTAGTAGACATGGGTCTATTTAATAGGCTACCTGTTGCCGTATCAAAGTTATCAGCAGTCGTGCTCGTACGGACGTTGCTTAGGACATCATTCATAATGTTTCAACCTAGCTTAATTAATTTCGTATAAGTTTAAGTAAATGCTTAGCGTGTAGCGTGCTACGGTCTGCTCTCAGCTCTTATTTGGGCTGACCTCTACCACCGATAAATCTTGCCAAAATATTCAATACTAGGACAGACGCCGTGATGAGCAATGCTGCCGCCCAAGCCAATGTATGCCAGTTGTCGTAAGGACTCATCGCAAACTGGTAGATGGTATTGGGTAAGTTAGCAATGGGCTGACCCATATCTGTACTGAAGTATTGGTTATTGAGTGCGGTAAACAGTAATGGTGCTGTCTCACCAGTGATTCGAGCAAATGCCAATAGCACACCTGTGGTTAGTCCAGCTCTAGCCGCTTTTACCGTAACTTGCGTGACCAGTTTCCATTTAGGAGTTCCTAGCGCATAGGCTGCTTCACGTAGACTATTAGGCACTAGATTCAGCATATTTTCTGTCGTACGCACGACCACTGGAATAACAATCAATGCCAACGCCAATGCGCCTGCCCAACCAGAGAAACTTTGACCTTTTACCATCAGTGCATAGATAAATAGACCGATGACAATTGATGGTGCTGACAATAAAATATCGTTTAAGAAGCGAGTGACATTGCCAAGCGTACTGCCTCTAGAAAACTCAGATAAGTAAATACCTGTCATAAGACCAATAGGCGCACCAATAAACAGTCCTGAAAATGCGAGCATCACCGAACCAACAATGGCATTACGTAAACCACCAGCACTCATCGGTGGTGGCGTATCAGCGGTAAAAATTGGCAGTTGTACCATGCCTTGGAAGCCTTCAACAAACAAAGTTACCAAAATCCATGACAACCAGAACAGGCCAAAAACCATCGCTGTCATAGCAAAGCCTAAACCTAACTTGTTGGTCAAGCGACGCTTGTTGTAAAGACTTTGATTGTAGCGGGTAGCACCGTTTGGCTTAGTTGGTAGTGGTGCATTGATCGCATTGTTAGCAGGCATAATGTTTATTTCCCATATCTTTTATCAATATCTATCAAGGTTCAATAAATCGGTAATAGACTTATCGGTTACCTGCTTTGTGATCCATGCGCATGAGCATCAGTTTTGCTAAAGACAACACAATGAAGGTAATGACAAATAAGATTAAGCCTAGATGTAGTAAAGATGCCAGATGTAGCTCACTAGACGCTTCAGCAAACTCATTGGCCAAGGCCGAGGTAATCGTCACACCAGAAGTAAATAGGCTTGGACTGATATTAAACGCATTACCAATCAAGAAAGTCACTGCCATCGTCTCACCCAATGCACGACCAAGACCCAAAATCACGCCGCCAACGACACCAGCTTTGGTATAAGGCAGAATAATTTTGAACATGACTTCCCAAGTTGTCGCACCCATACCATATGCAGACTCTTTAAGTAAATCTGGTACAACAGAGAAAACATCACGCATGGTGGCGGCGATGAACGGTATGATCATAATGGCAAGCACTAGGGACGCGGTAAACATACCCAATCCCATAGGCGCACCTGCAAAAAGCTTACCGACAATAGGTAAAGGGCCGATATGCTCAATGAACCACGGCTGAATGTGATCACCAAAGAATGGCGCAAATACAAATAATCCCCACATGCCATAGATGATAGATGGGATACCAGCCAATAACTCAATGGCGATACCAAGGGGTTTTTTGAGAAACTTAGGACACATCTCGGTTAAAAATATGGCAATACCGAAACTGACTGGAACAGCAATAACAATGGCGATAAATGAAGTAATTAAAGTACCGTAAATAGGCGCTAATGCACCGTATTCATTGGCAACTGTATCCCAATTATTACTGGTATAAAACCCCAAACCAAACTCTTGAATACTCGGCCATGCTCCAATAATTAGAGACACCAAAATGCCCCCTAGAGATAGGAGGACGAGTATGGCAAACGCTTTGGTAGAATTCACAAATAAAGCGTCGTAACGTTTTTGTTTAGCCAGTTGGGACCTTAAGTCTGTCATAAGTGTCTCAGCATTGAATGGGATGAATCGAAATATTAAAAAGATGTATCTCAGGTTTTAACACAACAAACTTAAACAGTATGAGTAAATATCTCTATCGAGATGTATTCAACAAATTTGCTGTGTTAAAACCTCTCAAACAACTACCGGAGAATAGTTATTCGAGAGGGTAACTTGTTGGATGCTAAATAGTATTTAGCAGAAACAAATTACTGAGCTGGCTTGTAAACAGGTTGTCCATCGCTACCTTGGACTTCATTCCACTTCTCTTTGAACAAGGCTACTGCTGTGTCAGAAAATGGTACGTAGTCTAATGCCATAGCATCATCATCACCTTGGCTATAAGCCCAGTCAAAGAAGTTCAACACGCCTGCGACTTGCTGAGGATTTTCTGGTTGCTTATGTACCAAGATAAAGGTCGCAGCAGCGATTGGCCATGCTTGGTCAGTCTCAGAGTTGGTGATGACCTTATAGAAGCCTTCTTGTTGTGACCAGTCAATATCACCTGCCGCAGCAAATGTCTCAGCAGATGGCTGTACGATGTTGCCAGCTGCATTTTCTAGCGCAGTATGTGACATTTTGTTTTGCTTAGCGTAAGCATACTCAACATAGCCGATAGAGTTTTTCATGCGGTTTACGTAGCTTGAAACACCTTCATTGCCTTTACCACCTGCACCAGTAGCAGAGGTCGGCCACTTAACAGTTTTATCAACGCCAACGGTGTCTTTCCAGTCTGGTGAAACCTTGGCAAGATAATCAGTAAAGTTGAAAGTCGTACCTGATCCATCTGAGCGGAAAACCGTTGTGATTGCTGCGTCTGGCAAGGTCAGGTCTGGGTTCATGGCTTGAATAGCAGGGTCATTCCAGTTACTGATTTTACCTAAATAGATATCGGCCAACGTTGTACCGTCCAGCTTTAGTGCACCTGGCTCAACGCCATCAATATTGACGATTGGTACCACACCACCGATGACTGTTGGGAACTGAATCAAACCTGCTTCGTCTAGCTCTTCAGGCGTCATCGGTGCATCAGAAGCACCGAAATCTACTGTTTTTGATTGAATTTGTTTGATACCACCAGATGAACCAATCGACTGATAGTTGACTTGGCCGCCGGTCGCAGCATTGTAGTCATATGACCATTTCGCGTAGATAGGCTGCGGGAACGACGCACCTGCACCTGTAATGTTCATAGCGATGTTTTCAGCAGATTTAAAATCTGACGTAGCAGAAGATGCTGTTTGAGAGGTTGTTTCAGCTGTTGTCACAGCGCTACTGCTAGTGTCAGCAGTTGGCTCTGTCGTATCTGTTGACTGATTACACGCCGTAAGCATTAATGTACAACTGACGGCCACTGCTAATAACGAATAACGCATGTAAGACTCCTGAAGTTTAACAACGGTATAAAAAAGCATTGCTTGTGATATGCGTGTTATCTTGCCAAATCTTTATGACACTTTAATGACAACTTCTAGAATCCTTAATTCGCTTTACATAATATTTGAACAATTTGTCTGCAGCCTAGTAATACTGAGCACCCTCACCTATTAACATCAGAAAAATTATTCACGAAAATATTGATCCGCGTGTGTGATATAGGATATTCACATCCAAATATCATTAGCTGTTACTACATAATTTTGTTAGTATAAAAACTGATTTACAACACTGACAGACTCGGGGTGCGGTGTATTTTTGGCTCACTTTATTAAATTTGCTTTATTAAAGTAGCTGCCTTGATACATTCGCTGAGAGATCACCCGCCGAACCTGATGCGGTTAGTACCGACGCAGGGAAGTCTTAAGCACTTTGTTATTTATGACAAAGGGCGCGTAGAAATACATTTTTATCGTCACTACTGTCTTAATATGCGTGATGCATAATCAGACAAGAAGAGAGGATATCAAGCTGCGTCCAATATTTGATGACCATCACTCGCGACAATTTTTTTGTCGATGGTGTTTGTTTATAATATAAACTTGTCTAGATGATGGATGCCTACCCCCGCAGATACTGGCGGTGTTGATTTTATTCAAAAACCAACACGCTAGGACAGCATATGACTACTGCAGACACCACCTCAATTGCACCGAAAGCCCAAACGCATAACTCAGCCGACAACACAACGCTTGCTTCAAATGCTACTGACACGAACAACGTCAAAGCAGATAAAAAAGCAGATGCGCTAAAAACCCCTGCTCACCGTGCCGCAAGTGATGCCCGTTTCGAAGAAGATGCGCGCGACTTACACCGTATTTTACCTGCCTCAAGAAAAGTCTATATCGAAGGCTCAAGACCTGACATTCAAGTACCGATGCGTGAAATTAGCTTGGCTGATACGCCTGTTGGCGGTGCTGGAGATAAAGACGGTGAGCATAATCCGCCATTTTATGTGTATGACACCTCAGGTGTATATACCGATCCTAATGTCGAAATTGACTTGACTAAAGGTCTACCAAAACTACGTGAAAGCTGGATAAATGAACGCGGTGATACCGAACAATTAAGCGGACTGTCTAGCTCTTACGGACAAGCTCGTGCCCGTGATATTACCACTGCCAACCTTAGATTCGCTCATATCGACAAACCAAGCCGTGCCAAAAATGTCGATGGAAAAGCTGGCAACGTCACGCAAATGTACTACGCGCGTCGCGGCATTATCACCCCCGAGATGGAATATATCGCCATACGCGAAACGCAAAAGCAGCATGAACTGACCGATATGCGTCAACACGATGGCGAAAGCTTCGGTGCAAACACGCCTCAAATTATCACCCCTGAATTTGTCCGTGATGAAGTGGCGGCTGGACGCGCAATTATCCCAAACAATATCAATCACCCTGAATCTGAGCCGATGATCATTGGGCGCAACTTTTTGGTGAAAATCAATGCCAATATCGGTAACTCAGCGTTGGGTTCATCTATTGATGAAGAAGTGTCCAAAATGACGTGGGCCACGCGTTGGGGTGCGGATACCATTATGGATTTATCGACAGGTAATCACATTCATGAAACCCGTGAGTGGCTAATCCGTAATTCGCCTGTGCCGATTGGTACGGTACCTATTTATCAAGCACTAGAAAAAGTCGATGGTGTGGCAGAGGACCTCACGTGGGAGATATTCCGTGATACGTTAATCGAGCAAGCAGAGCAAGGCGTAGATTACTTTACTATTCATGCTGGCGTACTATTACGCTATGTACCACTTACTGCAAAGCGCCTGACAGGTATCGTCTCTCGCGGTGGTTCTATCATGGCGCAATGGTGTCTAGCCCATCATAAAGAAAGCTTTTTATATACGCATTTCGAAGATATCTGCGAGATTATGAAACAGTACGATGTGGCATTTAGTTTAGGTGATGGCCTACGTCCTGGCTGCTTGCAAGATGCCAATGATGAAGCACAGTTCGGTGAGCTACGTACGCTTGGTGAATTGACCAAGGTCGCATGGGAGCACGATGTACAGGTGATGATCGAAGGCCCTGGACACGTCGCGATGAACCGCATAAAAGAAAACATGGACTTGCAACTTGAGCTGTGTGCTGACGCGCCTTTCTATACTTTAGGGCCATTAACAACAGACATCGCCCCAGGCTATGACCATATCACGAGCGCCATCGGGGCAGCGATGATTGGTTGGTTTGGTACAGCGATGCTGTGCTATGTCACGCCAAAAGAACACTTGGGTTTACCGAACAAAAAAGACGTCAAAGATGGCATCATCACCTATAAGATTGCTGCGCACGCTGCTGACCTTGCTAAAGGTCATCCAGGAGCACAGGCACGTGATAACGCACTGTCTAAAGCACGTTTCGAGTTCCGCTGGGATGATCAGTTCAATCTGGCGCTCGATCCTGATACTGCACGCGAATATCACGATGAAACGTTGCCGAAAGACGCACACAAATCGGCACATTTTTGCTCTATGTGTGGCCCTAAGTTTTGCTCAATGAAAATCACTCAAAACGTGCGTGAATATGCAGCAGGGTTAGATAAAGATGCTACCAACCAAAGAGTAACGCCGCAAACGGGCGACTTAACCGAGGCTGGTCACCTAATCAAAGAGGTAGATACAGAGCTTGTCGGACAAGTTGGTGAAGCTACTGCTGAGGAAATTCGCCAAGGCATGGCTGAAATGACTAAAAAATATAACAACGAAGGACGTCAGTTATATAAAGAGGTGTAGAATTTTATAACTCTATTAAAGAACAGCCTTACCAAAGAAAAGCCCGAGCCTGACCGTCAGGTTCGGGCTTTTTATTGTCGGTTGATACCATACTACTAAACTTTCGACGCCTGATAAATCTCTTCGATAGAATTATTGATAGTGTCAGCAAACTCGCTATCACTTTGTTGCTTACTCAAGCCTTCGGTAAAGGCACGCGAGAAGCTCGCAATCATACCTGGGTTTTGTTTGAGCTTAGCGCAAGCATCGCTACGATTATAACCACCCGATAGCGCCACGACTTTGAGTACGTTTGGATGATCAATCAGCTCCTGATAAAACCCTGCCTCTTCTGGTAATGTTAGCTTAAGCATCACTTGATGTTCGTTATTTAAGCGCTCCAGATTTCGTAAAATATCTGCTTTTAGCAATAGCTCGCACTCATGCTTTTGGGTGCTATCAATATTAACCTCTGGCTCAACAATAGGCATCAAGCCTTTTGAGATAATTTGTTTAGCCACATCAAACTGCTGCTGTACTACAAGCTCGATACCATCGACGTTTGGCTCATAGATGACTGAGCGCATTTTAGTACCGAATACAGGGTAATTTTTTGCTTTATCCAATAATAGATCTAGATTCGGCATTGGCTTCATAACTTGCACGCCGCTCATTTGCTCAGCCAGACCTTTATCTACCTTTAAGAATGGTACGATATTTTTATCTTCCCATAGGTAATTAGCCGTCGACTTGCCATTGACTTCGCGCTCCATGGTGTCTTCAAATAAAATTGCACCAAGTACACGCTCACTATCAAAACAGTCGCAAGTCATAATACGAGCACGCATTTCATGAACCAAATCAAACATGGCCTCATCATTATCATAAGCGTCGCTATTGACACCATAAGTCTCTAACGCTTTCGGTGTACTGCCGCCACTTTGATCAAGAGCAGCAATAAAACCTGAACTGTTTTTTATACGCTGTAATTGCTTATCGTACTCCATTGAGCCTGCATCCTATTTTTATTGGTTAAGTTAAATATTATAAACTAAGC
The DNA here is from genome assembly GCF_052376135.1 of Psychrobacter sp. AOP7-C1-14. Lineage (NCBI taxonomy): Bacteria > Pseudomonadati > Pseudomonadota > Gammaproteobacteria > Moraxellales > Moraxellaceae > Psychrobacter > Psychrobacter sp. AOP7-C1-14. Next base: position 108,870 of record NZ_JBQSVH010000002.1, read on the forward strand.
TTTTTTATTCCATACAAGCCGTGTTATTTGTAGATAACCTTATCATAGGATGATTTGTATGCCTATATAGGATACGTGACAATAAGAGTTAAAATTATGAAAACAATACTTTTGGGTAAGGGGCATTACGCCAAAAATAGTACCCCTACACAGCAGATTGCCAATACTAATCCTACTATATTGACACGGTTTAGCTGCTCTTTGAATACACCGACGCCGATCAAGGTCGCCACTGCAATAACACCGACATTCATACCAGTGAAAACGATACTAGGAGAATTATGCAACACTTGGTGTGCCCGTACATAGGCGTAAATATTGCCCATGTTTAGTGCGCCGAGCAGCACACCTGTCATAAGCGCTTCTTTTTGCCAACGTACCCGTGTGGCAAGTAAATAGATTAAAAGCAGTAGACCTGCTACGCCAAAGCTGATTAATAGAGTCAGCGGAAAGGCCGCACCCTGTTTGGCAACTTGCTTAAACAAAATATCAATAATGCCGTAGCCTGCCCATACCCCGAATAACCATAGCGGCGTATACTTTGCTTGCCGAGCAATATCATTATGCTGTGGTCGATAGACAAGCGCACCTAATGCCAAAAAGCCTAACACCAGTCCAAATATACGAGTACCAGTCAGCACCTCACCAAATAGCAAGAAAGCCGCCACGATTGGAATAATGAGTGATAAGCGCTGAGAGGCGTCGGTTGCTACCATCCCCACCGCTTCAATGGCCCGTCCGAGAATGATAAATACGGCAGGTAATAGTATCCCAAGCGCGAGGATGATACCCCAAGCACTATCAAGCGCATGTATGGCCCCTATATCAGGTTTTAGTAATACCCAAGTCAGTAAAAAAGCCACAGGATAGCCTGCCACGATGGTCTGGCGAATATCTATATTTTTCTGGCGCAATATTTTCAAAAGTACTGAGACGGCGACACTACATAGCACCGCAATTATTAAATACATCATTAACTGCTACCTTTTGAACTTCAACATTAAGTTATTACTATCTGCATATCGATAAAATGCATTAAGTAAAATACCTGCTAATCAGATAATTTTTCCAATGAAATCATACCTATAAAATCAATATTTAAACTGTGAATAAGTTTAAACGTGGAATGTAACAAAATATTTCTTCTGCGGCAATCTATTTATTATGGCTGAAGCTGAAGTTTTCAAAACATAGCTATTCTTAAGTAAATTACAATTAGCATGCAGGTATGATTAGTAATTTTGCTAAAATAGCACCTAATTCCAATCACAAAAGTAAAGATTCTAGATAACGAGTCCTCTCGTTCATCTTGACGTACTGCTATTGATGTTTTATTACTGCCTATGAATGCTTTATTTCGCTTTTTTGAAAACCGCCTACCCGCCTTTCCAGACACACCTATGCCATTACCATCACCTCGCGATGGCATGCTGAAATTTTTGTGGGCATGTACCAACGGCTTACGCGGCTGGCTGCTAGCCTTTATGATTTTGTCTGCTGGTATCGGTATCTACGAGGCTATGCTGTTTGCTTGGATAGGTAATATCGTCGACTGGTTGGGCGTTTATACACCGCAAAGCTTATGGGTAGAAAAAGGCGACATGCTACTTATCATGTTGGCTGTCATGATAGTGAGCCCATTATGGATTGCTTTATCATCGTTTATCCACTTTCAGACCTTGCAAGGCGTCTTTCCTATGCAGATGCGCTGGCGGTTTCATCAGCGGATGCTTGGGCAGTCCATGCAGTTCTATCAAGACGAATTTTCGGGTCGGGTCTCAGCGAAGGTAATGCAGACAGCATTGGCAGTACGCGATACCGTGATGACTGTCACCGATATGTTTATGTATGTCTCTGTCTACTTTATCACCTCAGGGGTGATTTTATTTAATTTAGACAGTTTGTTACTCATTCCTTTTGTCGTTTGGCTTGTACTGGTTGCACTCACCATTTGGTACTTTATTCCTAAACTCAAAGATACAGCGATTGTGCAGGCTGATGCTCGTGCCTTGATGACAGGACGGATTACTGATGCTTATGCCAATATCATGACCGTCAAGCTATTTAGCCATTCGCGTCGTGAGCTGGGCTACGCTAAAAACGCGATGGGACAATTCCTAGGTACGGTACATGCACAAATGCGCTGGGTCAGCTATCTAGAAGTATCGACCCATCTTATCAGTGTAATCTTGGTCAGTAGCACGGCAGGTATTGGATTGTACTTGTGGCAACAAGGCGCCGTTGGTGTCGGTGCCATTGCTGCTGCAACTGCCATGGCATTACGTCTAAATGGTTTGACGCGTTGGATTATGTGGCAGACAGCCAGCTTATTCGAAAGTATAGGTACAGTTCAAGACGGTATGCGTACATTGTCAGCACCGCAGACGATCGTTGATAAACCTGACGCGCCAGCGCTAGCTGTCACGGATGGTCGCATCGTGTTTGACCATGTTGACTTCAGTTATGAGAATGACGAAGAAGACAATGGACAAACTGACAAGACTGTTAATGTTGATGGTACTAGCATCGCTAAGCATACTCCTGACTCATACATCAAACTATTAGACAACTTCCATTTAGATATTAAGCCGGGTGAAAAAATTGGTCTGGTTGGGCGTTCAGGTGCGGGTAAATCAACTTTGGTCAATTTACTATTGCGCTTCTTTGACGTAGATAGCGGTAAGATTCTGATTGACGGTCAAGCGATTGATACTGTCACGCAAGAATCATTGCGCCAACAGATTGGTATGGTGACTCAAGATACCTCATTACTACATCGTACTGTGCGTGAAAACATCGCTTATGGTCGTCCTGACGCTACGGATGAAGAGATTATATTCGCTGCCAAACAAGCTCAGGCGTGGGATTTCGTCAAAGACTTGTACGACGATAAAGGTAATACAGGACTTGATACCCAAGTGGGTGAACGCGGAGTCAAATTATCTGGCGGTCAACGTCAACGTATCGCTATCTCACGTGTTATGCTGAAAAATGCACCGATTTTGCTTTTAGATGAAGCGACCAGTGCACTAGACTCTGAGATTGAATATGCCATTACTGAGAGCTTAAATGACATTATGACTGGCAAAACCGTTATTGCTATTGCCCATCGACTCTCTACTATTGCTGCACTAGATAGATTGGTTGTCATGCATCAAGGCCGCATCATCGAGCAAGGTAGCCATGATGAACTATTGGCACTAGATGGCGTCTATGCTCGACTGTGGCAGCGTCAAAGCGGTGGCTTCTTAGGTGAAGATAACTAAGACTTATAAAGAACAATCATAAGAAGCGAAACTACAAAAAGAAATCACTCAAAATAAGCCACAAGGAAGTGTTTATTTTATGGAAGCATTCACAAACCGCATTAATATTGGCGGAAAACAGGCACGTTACTATGACCTTAGCCGGTTTAATCAGCCGTTAAACTTGAGCTCTACTTCTCGCGCACCAGCACATTTTTATAGTGGCAATAGTTTTACCGTTGGCACCTACACGCCATTACTGAGCAAACTAGCCACTGAATTTAATATCAGCTCCCTTGCTCTACGTGGCTACTGGTATGATAAGCCGAAAAGCCAACGCCTCACGCGCGAGCAAGATGCTAATATGCTGATTGAGTTTTTGGAAAAGACACAAGACAAGCCTGTCGTAGGTATTGGTCATTCGCAAGGCGCAACAGCCACAGCAATGGCAGCTGCCAAACGTCCAGAGTTATTTTCGCAGTTATACCTGATCGAACCTGTCACATTTACCAAGAGCCAAGCCACCTTATATAACCTTTTGCCACGCTCTGTTCTACTGAATCGCGAGCCTTTCAAAAGTACGTTAACTAAACAATCTACTTGGCCGAGCATTCGTAGTTATTATGAAAACCTACGTGCGCAGCGTGCTTATAAACGTATCAGTGACGAGCACTTGCAAATATTTGCAGAGCAAAGCCTGAGCAAAAATACAGATGATAGCTATACACTTATATTTGCACCAGAACAAGAGCTGGCCAATTATTTTGGCGCACCTCATATCGATGCTGCGCTCAAAAAACTACGCTGTCCCTATACCTTGATTACAGGTAAGCCTACTCTATTCATCAATAATAAAGTACGAAGGCAATGGCAAAAATTTGTCCCAAATAGCAGTCTTATTTCGCTGTCAGATTATGGTCATCTATTGCCAATGGAAGCGCCTGAACTATGCGCGCAAATCATCAACGAGCACTACCAAAGTAGCAAATAAGAATGTAAAACGACTGATTTATGACTGATCTCTTTGCCCCTGCTCCCACAGATAACCTACTACCCCATGATGGTAAAGTGAACGATCTAGGAGTGCTTATCGATGATGCCATTACTCTTTATGATACTTTACTAAACGAGTTGCCTTGGCAGTCAGATAACGTGACGTTGTTTGGTAAGACACATATAACCACTCGACAAATTGTCTGGATGGGAAACGAAAATACTAATTACCAATATTCGGGACACGTGCGGCAAGCCGTTCCATGGTCAAATGCAGTGTTTCACGTGAAACAGAAAGTCGAACAAGCTTTAGCAGAGATCGGTGTTATCGTCGAATTTAATACTTGCCTGCTTAATTACTATCCTACTGGCGCTGATGGTATGGGCTATCATGCCGATGACGAAAAAGAGCTCGGTCATCAACCAATCATAGCTTCCTTATCGCTTGGTGCCACGCGCAAATTTGTTTTTAAACATAAAAAAACTCAAGATAAAGTCGAACTTTATCTTGAGTCTGGACAGCTCGTTGTAATGCATGGCGACACACAAAGATTTTGGAAGCACACTATCACTAAAACAAAGCAAGTCGCAACGGGCCGCATCAGTTTAACATTTCGGCGCATGCTCAATGCTTAATAGCTACCCTCTCTACTACAACTCTATCTATTTTCTTGTGAACCATTTTGCTACTTTCGAATCTTAAGACTGACGATCTAAAAAGCGCTCGCGGTAGCACTGGTAAGCGGCCTTACAGACACTGGCGGTATAGCTGGCGTTAACACCACCAGCAACTACTGCACCTACGGCCGGAATGATTTGAGCGGCTTTTGTCTTAACGATATTGGTAGCAACTTTGGTTGCTGTTTGACGCAGGACCCGTGACATCACTTCTTCATTGACTTTATTGAAGGCCAACGTCTCTGGATCCTTGACCATCGCATAGGTGTCATCTAACGCCGCTTGGCATTCTTCAGCAGAATTAGACGTCGCTACCGCTAGTAGAGACATAGCAAACAGCTGCTCCCCTTCGTTATTGATATCAAACCCATAATAGGTCGCATACTCTCCAATTGCCCGAAGGTTAGCAGTAATTAAAGCCACCACATCAGCAGGAATCCCTGCCCAACCTACTACCCCTGTCGTAACCCCTTGGGCACTGGTCATTGCCACATATTTGCTTTTAAAGTGTTTGACCTGCTTATCAACTACTGCAATCGGTAAGCGCTCGATATCAGATAACGTTGTGATAGAGGCCCCTACAGTATCGGACTCATTATGATAAGCCTCAATGACATCTTGCGTGTTTAATGTCCAATTAGCTGCATCACTCAGCGTCGTAATAGACTGTTCCGTTGCCTGCTTTAATGCTTCGCCAAACTGCGGCGCATTCATCAGCGCATCACCTGCCTCAACGATTGGCGTATTGATCACAGAAAGCGCTTTATCCAGTATGCTTTTATCAGGATTTTTCCACCCTTCTATATCTTTACGGACTTGTGCTTCATAAGCCATATGGTCGTCTGTTTTTTATTAGCGTTCATATAGTTTCCTTTGTCATTATAGTTATCATACGTACTCTATCCTATGATAAATAAAAGACAGCTGCAGGGATGTTCTGTTGTCGAAAATAAAACTTTTGTATGATTTGTTAGATCACAGTTTTAGTTTGGTTCAACATCTACCTCGCAGCTCATAAAATGTACTGAACACTACCTACAGATCAATCCGTACAGATATTTATTTAGCAGCGTCTAAGACGATTTTACCGAACGCATCACCTTTTTGTAATTTATGATGGGCCGCCACTACGTCTGAGAGTGGATAAGTTTTCTGGATTTTTAAGGCCAGCTTACCATTAGCCACTTGCTGTAAAACACGCGCCATATCTTGACCACTACGCTGCGCCTTGTAGCCTGATACTTCTAGGTTCTTTTGCTCACCCGCTTCTTTGAGCTTATCCACCCAGATAGTTGGTAATACATTCACTCGAGCACCTGACTTAAGCATGCTAAGCGCACGAACACCTGCTTCATTACCGACTAAATCTAGCAACATATCGGCTTGTAGGTCAGGAAAGTCTTCATCTTTGGTATAATCTATCCAACCCGCTAGTTTAGATACGTCGATTAACTCATCAAGCTTGGCATACTTCTCTGGTGAGCAAATTACTGTCACTTTGATATTATCTTGCGCCACTTTATCCATGAGTAACTGAATTAACAAATGACCGACACCGCCTGCAGGCGCATTAATGACCACATGCTCACCAGCTTTGATGTCCGCAAAATCTGCAAACTGTACGGCAGTTTGACCGATACAAGGTAGCGCACCTGCCTGCTCTAAGGTGACATTTTCTGGTACTTTCGCAAGCAACTTGGCATCTACTGCCACATATTGTGCATAACCGCCACCGCTAAAAGTCAAGGCCGCTACTCTATCCCCAATAGCAAACTCGTCGCTATTGCTACTGACTACTTCGCCCGATACATCGAATCCTAGAATAGCTGGCTGATCATTATCAAACTTGTCTTTACGGATATTTTCCGCACCCCAGCCTTTACCTTGACGAGTTTTATAATCGACAGGGTTGATACCAGCGTAGGCGATTTTTACCAACACTTGGTCGTCCTGTAGCTCAGGGATGGCGACATTATCTTGATATTGCATGACTTCAGGTTCACCAAACTCGCGAATGAGTGCGGCATGCTGGGTGTTTGGTACTTGGGTTTGCGCAGCAGTAGAGTTGATAGACGACGTTGTCATAGTAGAATGTCCTTATAAATGGTTTTTGAGTTTTGCTTATTGTCTATTATATGTTGAGATGATACATGAATACCCTGCCTAGTCGATGATTTTATGACAAGTACAAAGCTAGTAATACTTTGCTAAGGTAACACAAGCTCTGCGCTAATAGGCAGATGATCCGATAACGATGACCAAGGCTTTCCAGTATGTACCCAAGCATCTTTGACGGTTAAATTGCGCACATAGATACGATCTAAACTGAGTACAGGTAACTTGGCAGGAAAAGTCGGTAATAGCTTACCGTAACAGTGCTTAAACGCTTCTATCATACCTAATTCAGTGGCCAGTTTGTCACAAGACATTTTTTTCCAATCATTGAAATCACCTGCCAAAATAAGTGGCTGATCCGGTGCAATCTCATTTCGAACATAGTCACTAATCGCTTGATACTGCTTGATACGATCCCGCTCAAAAAGATTAAGATGGGCGCACAGGACGACCACCGGTCTCTCCCAACCCCAAGGTTGCACCTCACAATGTAAAACACCACGCTGTTCAAGACGATTTACAGTGATATTTACGTTGTGTTTCGGATCCAGTGGGAAGCGACTCAACACCGCATTACCGTGATGCCCATTATCATATTCTGAATTTTTGCCGTAGCTGTTTTGCAAATCTAAAAATTCACCAAACCATTCATGTTGAGACTGATCTGGATATTCGTTGTATTGCAGATTGCGTTTGAGATTTTGCCCCTGCACTTCCTGTAGACACAATATATCAGCACCAGCTGTTTCCAGTGCTTGAGCAATACCCTGCATTTTTACCTGGCGATTCAGCGGTGACATGCCTTTATGGATGTTGTAGCTGGTTAAAACAAAAGAGGTGGTAGTCATAGTTTAGTTTGTTGTACGCTCATTATTTATAGAGTAAAGATCAATAGCTCAGCTACGATAACACCCATAGTGATGGTAATGACAGACATAAAAAGAGCACTGGCTCATACTGAACCAATGCTCTCATATTACACCTATGTATTATTAATCGCTAATTCATAAATGGCTGATTCATAAATAAACATCGCGCATAGGTGTTATCTTCAAGTTAATAGCGAGTCACTAGCGCTATTGGCTGATCTTCGCCCATGACATCTTGTGGCATAAACACAGCTTCACCACCATTGTGAATAACATGCTCAATGATTTCGCCGATTGCATCATCTGTAATACCTTCTGCAGTAGCATCGTTTGCAGGACTTAACGTCTGCGCTTTTTCATCAACTTTGGCGGACTGTATATAGCCACGGCGTACATAAAGCGTTTCGCCAGCGCCTTGGAAAGCACTACGATATACTTCCTGTAAATCCGTCTGTAACATATTAGCACCGCGGGCTTTATCGATTTCACCCAATGCAGCTTTATGTAGTGATGTACGATATTCTTCTACAGCTTCTTGCACACTATCTACGATATGTTGAGCACTACCCTCTTCTAGATTGGTCGCGTTTGACACTGTAGCGATGACATTGTCTGGACGATCGCATACTTCTTTGTAGTAACCAATATTTTTTGCATCACCAACGATGACAAGAGGCATTTTGTGCTCGCCCCATAGCTCTTGGACGCTTTTATCTACTTGGTTAAAGAATTCTTTCAAGTGACTGCTTTCATTATTTGATGAACGATCTGAGCCACCGTCACCTGTTGTGTATAGTCCGTTGTTTTCGACAGGGAACTGGATGTTCTCCATGTTGTTTTGTGCGTCGTCATCTTTATCAAACTCTCGCACGACACGGTCATTAGATGCCTCAATTAGACGAGCATTATCGCGAGTTAAGACCACGGTATAGTAATGAACGGCATTTGCCATATCACGAACCAAGTCACGAGTAGCAAATCTATCTGAAATCACAACGCGTTCTGTTGTATCGATTGGCATACGAACGACTTTCACGTCATCTGTACTAGCGAATATGGCTAAGGTGTCGAGGTTATAATTGTGATTAAGTTCACTGATTTTATTTTGGATATTATCTAGAATGGTGGTCGCTGTGCGTTTATCGTATTCATTGGTCAAACGCTCTTCGGCAACTTTTAGTTGATTTTTTAGAGCGATAGGATCCTGCTCGTTGGCTGGATGTTCACGATGTGTTTTAACAAAGATACTTACGGCAGGGTTAGCTTTTGTCTCACGTAAACTTTTAAGAGTCGCTTTCATATATTGCTCCTTGTTTTATTATCGTTCATTTTCAACTTTGTATATTTCTTTACTCATATACTTTTTATAAGTTTAAAAATATCTGAGTTTAAAAATCTCTATCCGTGTTTTTCTTACACCTTGTCGGTGCATTATTTTCAGATTCCATTATCTTAATGCTAACAGCTATACCCCACTCCCTGTAGGGTTAATTTGCAAGCAAATGATAGCGCTTTGTAAATAGAATACTCTATATTGTTAAAGAGATGCTTCATCTAACATACCTATATATCCAGATAGCTATCTTTAAACGCTTACATCTAAGTATCAGAATCTCGATATTCATTTTTAGATTGCTAATATTGTTTTAATCATTCGAATTGTATAAAAGCGCTTAGGTTGTATTTTTACTAAACGAACCCATCTTTTATATAATCTATATATAAAATAAGAACGCACTATATATTTTAATCGTAGCCAGCACTATCTCATTTTGCTTCATAATAACTCATTGATATTGGATACCTATATGACACTTTCTCCTTCAGATTTACACCTTGTCGATTTTGCCGATACTGCGCCACATAAGTTACAGAGCCAAGTGATTGACGCTATTGATGCTGCCAATACTTTTTTAGATACACTGACAGTAATAGAAAAGGATAGCGCTGAAAAAATAAGTGCTGAACAAGCTTTAGCAGATGTTATGAGGTTTGATCATATCAATTTAGCATTAGATCGCGGCTGGGGTATTTTGTCGCATCTTAATAGTGTTATGAGCAACGACGATATCCGTCACGTTCATCATGAGCTGCTACCGAAATTATCTGCTTACGGTACTCGAGTTGGCCAGCACCAGCCTTTGTTTAATCGCTATCAAACTATCGTTAATGATACGGATTTTTTTGCCACACTAGAGCCTGCTCGTGCACGTGCGATCGAACTGGCATTGCGTAGCTTTGAGCTATCAGGCGTTGCGTTACCTCAAGCTGAACAAGAAAAATTCGCCGCTATCCAAAGCGAGCTATCTACCTTGTCTGCAACCTTCTCGGATAATATCTTAGATGCAACGCAAGCATTTGCCTTGCCTTTAGAAGACTCACAGTTAAAAGGCTTAACAGAAAGTGGTTTGGCACTACTGGCAGATGCAGGCGAGCAGTATAAAGCGCGTGAGCTTGCTAGCGGTACCCTTAGCCAAGCTGATATAGATGCACTGCCAACGCCTTATTATGCGGCAAGTTTGAATATTCCCGTATATCTGGCGATTATGACTCATGCGGATGATCGTAGCCTGCGTGAGACGCTTTATCATGCCTACGTCACGCGGGCCTCTGAGTTTGATACGCATACCAACGCAAAAGGCAAATCATTAAATAACGCTGATAACATGAGTCAAATCCTCACATTACGTGAGCAAAAAGCCACGCTACTTGGGTTTGCAAACTATGCCGAAGTATCGCTATCGACCAAGATGGCAGACAGTGTCTCGGAAGTTGAAACATTCTTACGTGACCTGGCGGCACAAGCGACCCCTGCTGCCAAAGCAGATTTGGCACAACTACAAAAATACGCGAGCGATTATGGCATTGACGAATTACAACCGTGGGATAGTGCATACATTGCCGAAAAGGTAAAACAAAGTGAGTTCAGTTTATCGCAAGAGGAAATTCGTCCATATTTCCCAGTACCAACAGTAATTAATGGTTTGTTCACTATCGTTGAGCGTCTATACGGTATCAAAGTACAAGAGCAAAGCCGTAAAGATGCAGAAAGTGACTCAGCATCTCGCTGGCATGATGATGTGAGTTTTTATCAATTATTCGATGCAGACGATCGCTTACTTGGTGGTTTCTACTTCGACCTATTTGCGCGCAGTGGTAAGCGCGGCGGTGCATGGATGAACGGTTTCCAATCTCGCTATAGCTATGAAAAACAAAATCACCAGCAGCTACCCGTCTGTTTTATGGTTGGTAATTTTACGCCAGCACTTGATGGTAAACCTAGTTTATTGACCCATGATGAAGTACTGACCCTATTCCATGAGTTCGGTCATGGCTTGCATCATCTATTAACCCAAGTGACGGTCGGCGATGTCGCTGGTGTCAATGGCGTTGAATGGGATGCTGTCGAGCTTCCTAGCCAGTTTATGGAGAACTGGGCTTGGGACGCTGAAGGTATTGCCCTTATCAGCAGCCATGTTGAGACTGGTGAGCCATTACCTAAAGACAAGCTTGATGCATTATTGGCAGTGAAAAACTTCCAGAGCGGCATGCAAACGCTACGTCAAATTGAGTTTGCTCTGTTTGATTTACTGATTCATGCTCATACGCCAGCGCTGAATTATGATGGCATTTTAGAGACGCTCAATACCGTTCGTAATGATATTTCTATCATGCACACGCCTGACTATAACCGCTTTGCTAATGGCTTTAGTCATATCTTCGCGGGTGGTTATGCGGCAGGCTATTACTCATACAAATGGGCAGAACTACTATCAGCCGATGCGTTTAGCAAATTTGAAGAAGAAGGCATTTTTAATCCAGTAACAGGTAAAGCGTTCCGTGAATCTATCTTATCTGTTGGTGGAAGCTTCCCAGCGAAAACCAATTTTGAAAACTTCCGTGGCCGTAGCGCTAGTATCGACGCCTTACTACGTCACAACGGTTTTGAGAATGTTGATGCGGCAAACACTCAAACGACTCGCGAGGCCATTTAAATGCGTTATCAGTCATCTAGTCCTAAACGCCGGTTTTTAGCAGGAGTACGTTGTCCGAAATGTCAGGAGATGGACGCTGTCGTGCAAGTTAATATCGTCACTCCTACCCCAGATGAGTATATTGAGTGTACTCAATGCGGACACACGGAGCATCGTCCCGATCCTGATGCTATTAGTGCAAAGAACCATTTAGAGGATCAAATGGCGCGTGATGCTATGGTAACTGGTACAAGTGGCACCGTAAAATTTAAGTCTTAGTTATCTGGTACTTGTACTCGCAAACAGATTAAATGCTCTATTAAGCCTATCTATCAATAGATAGGCTTTTTATTTTGAGTTTGCTATAGTATGGCTACTTATATTCTTGACATGAATCGATCATAATATGAAACCAGAAAACATCCGGCCTTCATCAACCCACGCCTCCAATAAAAATCCGACTAAATCACATCAGAAAATTTTGGCAGTACTTATCTCCTTATTGCTGCTTATTGTCATTACCTACCTTATTGTAGGCAGATCTAGCACCCAGTCTACACTCCCTGTAGATGTCTCTGCTTCAGTACCAGTAACTGAGCAAACGACGACAGAGTTAACCACAGGTAATATATCTGATATAGCGGATGACTCTGTGGTTATCGATGGTGTGCTCATGGATGAAAACTCTGAGGAAGCAAATAATGACAGTGACGCGATACCAAATCCTACTGCTATATTAGATGCGCCTCTACCAGAAAGTGATAGCTTAGCGAAAGAAGAGATTGATCGTTTAGAAGATGAGCGTCAGCGACTGGCCGAACAAGAAAAGTTAGCAGCTGAACAGGTCGCTATGAATAAGCAATTGACTGATATGAAGGCCGAACAAATTGCACTACTCGAACAACAAATTGCTCAGTTAGAAGCAAACGACTCTAATAAAGCAACGGTTCAGTAGCTGCGTACTTTCTTATAGAGAGACTTACGATGGCAGTTTTGCAACCTACACATACCTCTATTTTAAATAGCAATGCACAGCTGCTTGTTTTTCCTGTTAATACTGCTGGTGTCGTTTTAGATCCTGTACTCACACGAGCTAAAACACTATTTCCTGGCAACTATAGTCGCTATCATCGTGCGTGCCGCGATGGTAGTCTAAGTATCGGTAGCTGCTTACTTAATAAGCTTACACGTGAGCAAGTTGGTCTTGGTATCAGTAGTAACGGCAACCAGCCAAGCTATATTGCTAACCTCGTAATATCAAACCACCCTTATCATCCAGTGCGCACGCGTTGGCTGACTGCTGCTTTGATTGATCTACAACAGCAAATGATGCCACTCATACGTTACCAAGGCATACGCAGAGTTGCATTACTTGCACGGCCGCTGATCTCAGGTAAACCACGTGATATCGTATCCAATCAGAGTGATATAGCAGACACCTTGCCTTTGGACTGGTATGCTGATACTTTGCCATTACTGACTGAACACTTACAAGACCTACCAAAATTTCGTATCGACATACATCTGCCCAAAAGTATTAATTTATAAGTGACTTTTTAGCTAGCCTGTTATCGTCTCTTTGAGCACATAAAAAAACCGCCTTGAATACTCATAACGAGCATTTCAAGGCGGTTTTTTATTACTTAAACCACATCAGATATTGAGTATTAGTTCTGCTCAACACCTTTCATAGTCAGTTTAATACGACCACGGTTGTCAACGTCTTGTACGAGTACTTTAACGACCTGACCTTCTTTTAAATAGTCTGATACACTCTCAACGCGCTCTTCTGCGATTTGTGAGATATGTACTAGGCCATCCGTGTTTGGCAAGACATTTACGAATGCACCGAAGTCAACAATGCGAGCAACCGTACCTTCATAAGTCTTACCGACTTCAACTTCAGCAGTCAATGCTTCGATTTTGCCAATGGCGGCTTTAGTTGCGGCTTTGTTTTCACCAAAGATACGAATCGTGCCACCATCATCGATATCGATCACTGCACCAGTTTCTTCAGTTAACTGACGAATCATCGCGCCACCTTTACCGATTACATCACGAATCTTATCTGGATTGATTTCGATAACCGCATAGTTAGGCGCATGAGCATTGATTTCAGTACGACTTTCTGGCAATACTTGGTTCATTGCTTCTAAGATATGGATACGACCAGCATGGGCTTGCTTAAGCGCTTGCTCCATGATGTCTGGTGTAATACCTTCGATTTTGATATCCATCTGTAGCGCAGTGATACCGTCTTTAGAACCAGCTACTTTAAAATCCATATCGCCAAGATGATCTTCATCACCTAAGATATCTGACAATACAGCGAAACGCTCGCCTTCTTTAACTAGACCCATCGCGATACCAGCAACTGGTGCTTTTAATGGTACGCCTGCGTCCATCAATGCCAAGCTTGCACCACAAACAGATGCCATAGACGATGAACCGTTTGATTCAGTAATCTCTGATACCACACGGATAACGTACGGGAAGCGTTCGCTATCTGGAAGCATTGCTTGTACACCGCGACGTGCTAGACGACCATGACCGATTTCACGACGTTTTGGAATACCTTCACGACCCGTTTCACCTACTGAGAAATGCGGGAAGTTGTAATGCAACATGAAATGGTCACGAATCGTGCCACCCAATGAATCAATCATATTAACGTCACGGCTGTTGCCCAATGTAGTCGTAACCAATGCTTGCGTCTCACCACGTGTGAACAATGCTGAACCATGCGTATATGGCAATACACCAACTTGTACGTCAAGCGCTCGAACTGTTTCAGGGTCACGGCCATCAATACGCGGTTTACCTGACAAGATATTGTCACGAACCGTACGATATTTAAGTTCGTTGTAGATTTCTTTAAGCTCAGATACGGTATCAGCATAAGTTTCTGATTCAGCATCACCGGCAAGTGCATCAATAATTGATTGCTTGATTTCATCAAGTTTCGTGTAACGTGCTTGTTTATCAGTAATGGTATATGCATCAGCAACTTGCGCGCCAAACTGCTCTTTCATGCTACTGGTAAGCGCTTGATCACGCTCAGGAGCAGAATATTGCTGCTTAGCAGTACCAACTTCTTCTGCCATTGATACAATGTTATCAATAACGATTTGCTGTTGCTGATGACCGTATAGTACTGCGCCCAACATTTGATCTTCTGACAATTCAGCCGCTTCTGACTCAACCATCAATACAGCAGATTTAGTACCAGCTACAACCAGATCTAGATCACTGGTCTCAAGCTGCTCAGACGTTGGGTTTAGAACGTATTCACCGTTAATGAAACCAACACGAGCAGCAGCAACAGGACCATTAAATGGCGCATCAGAGATAGCCAATGCTGCTGAAGCACCGATTAGTGCAGCAATGTCTGCAGACTGAGTTTTATCTGATGATACAACTGTTGCCGTAATTTGGATTTCGTTTACGTAGCCTTCAGGAAATAGCGGACGAATCGGACGGTCAATCAAGCGTGAAGTTAACGTTTCAAATTCGCTCGCACGGCCTTCACGTTTTCCGTAAGCACCTGGAATTTTACCCGCTGCATACATTTTTTCTTGATAATTAACCGTTAGCGGAAAGAAGTTTTGACCTTCTTTAGCTTCTGACTTCACGACTGCTGCAACTAATACTGTTACGCCGCCCATATGGACTAAAATAGAGTTTGCTTGACGAGCTACGCGGCCTGTCTCAATAACAACCTGCTGGTTGCCATACTGAAATTCACGCTTAATGGTGTTAAACATTGTCATATAATCTTCCTAATGTTGACTGACAAAACTGATATCAGCGTCAAAAAAAAGCTGATATCTGTCATTAAAATTCTGTTTATATGGCTATCAGTTGACATGTTTTCTATTAGAAATCATCGCAACCCATGCCAATAACGTTACTTGGTTATCTCATATATTTGTCTGAGTTAGACATCGTACTATTATGTATATTCGGTCGTGCGATTTTGGCTTTACTATAAATACTATCAAAAAGACATTAAGTCAAAATACTTCGATGCTAAAAACCCTACAGGCTATTTTCTGAACTTTCAAATATCAGCTATCTGCGCTGATTACCAAGCTAAGTAATAAATATCTTATTGATAATCGCCATATCTGTAGTAGATGCACTATCAAACTCACAAGGCATTATTTTACAGTGATTTATAGCCATTGACCAATTAATTGCACAGTAGCGCAATTATCATCAAAGAATACCGTATTTGAGGCTTGGTTAGTACAGTTTATACCAATACTCCTCTTAGCTATTCTATAGAAGGAGTTATAACTCTTACTATTTGAGCACCATACCTAAAACGAATAAGCATAAAAAAACGGCGTGAAACTATTCCACACCGTTTTTAGAAAAATCTATTTTATCGATATCAACAAACAAGTTCCAAACGGTTGACTAAAAAACTTAGCATCCACTCGTACTATTGCCGTTAGATTAGCGACGTAGACCTAACTGGCTGATTAGAGTAGTGTAACGACCAAGGTCTTTACCTTTTAAGTAATCAAGCAATTTACGACGCGTGTTAACCATACGGATAAGACCGCGACGGCTATGATGGTCAGCTTTATGTGCTTTAAAGTGGTTCTGCAAATCATTGATACGAGCACTCAACAAAGCTACTTGAACTTCTGGAGAACCAGTGTCATTTTCGCCGCGTTGGTATTGAGCGATGATTTGTTCACGATCGGTATTAGTTAGCATAAATATCTCCGGCAATGCTAAAAACTTTAAAAAACTGACTGCAATTTGAGTCAGTATTAAAGCAATAGAATAATAAATAAAATAACCTGTACGCCATTCAGGACAACCCTGCATTACTAGAGTTGACCTAGTGTACGACAAGCTCAGTTAACAACCATTTAATATGTTTTGAATCGTACATTACATTGAGCTATAGCACTACTTAATCGAAGTAATGAGCTAACTACAGTACATCATTCAAAACCTAATTTAAATGTGGGGGTAATTATAACAAAAAACTGCTGAACTAGCAGCAGTTTTTCGTAATACTTGTAAAGCTATACTTAGCTTTTGATAGCTAGATTCGATAGATAACTATCTATTGAAATTCTATCTAAGCCAGCTACTTGTTGACATCGTCTTTCGTCGCATTGCCACCTAGTTCATCATCTTCAAGAGGTGCGGCAGTAGTCACTTCCGCCAGACTGTCTGGAGCAGTATGCTCACTCGGATTGATCTCTTCTGCAAGCTTTTCAATCTCTTTTTCTTGCTCGTCCATATTGTTCGGTGAATTACTCATATTAGCTCCTGAATTATTATTTTGTGGACTAACTGTAGTTGCACTCATCGATAATAAAACGTGCAAACCATACTATAAACGTATCAATGCCACCCTACTCAGGTGACATATAAAAAACTTACTTGTCTTCTTTCGCGGCTTCTAAGTTAGCTGCGATACGTTCTGCTGCTGCTTCGCTATCTTCATTATGACTGTCTTCAGTTTGACCTTTAAGCGCTGCTTCTGCTGAATCAGAACGTTGTTGCTCAAGCTTAGTATCGTTTGGATTAGAATTTGACATAGTATCTTCCTTAGTTATGGTTATAAGTATTAATTAGAAGTCAAAATTTTAAGATAGTACTTTATCTATGGCATCAACAAAGTTGGGTATATCGTCTGGGTTACGCGAGGTAATAAGATTATCATCTACTATTACAGTCTTATCTACGTAGTTTGCACCAGCATTTTCTAAATCTAGTTGCAACGTAGGATAAGCAGTAAGAGTTTTACCTTTTGCAATACCTGTGTTGATAAGAACCCAAGGCGCGTGACAGATAACAGCTAGTGGCTTTCCCGCTTCATTGATAGCATTAATAATTTGATGGGCTTTTTCATTACCACGAATAGTATCAGCGTTTACAGTACCGCCTGGTAAGACCAATGCATCGTAGTCAGAAGCGTTGGCATCTTCTATCAAGATATCAGCAGTGAAAGTATCACTTTTATCTACGTCTCCTTGCATGGCTTGCACTTCTTTCTTATCATTTGTTGTTATGAGAAGTGTCTTATAGCCTTTATCTTTTAGCTGATTATTAACATCTTCGTACTCTGCTTGTTCGAAGTGATTATGTAGTAAAAAAGCGATCGTTTTCATAACTTTCCTTTTCCTTATCTATTGATTTTTATAAGTTAATATATTTTTATAAGCTAATATTATTATTGTTTGATAATAAATTTTCCTTTGAACCGTCTTATTGTTATTAAAATGCGTCCTTCTTGCACTAGTTTTTATTCTTAATTATCTATTTTTTAATTATTTACTTTTGCAGTAATTTTTTATTTTTATAATTTTATCCGTTTTATTTTTAGCTCAGAATTCCCTATCTGATAAATCTAGAGTACAAAAAAAGCAGGTTTCACTATAGGCGAAACCTGCAATAAAATGTGAGGATATGTGATTAGTGTAAACTGTTGGTAAATCAGGCGAATATTAGATGGTAGTTTCTCTATCTAAGTAGTTTTAATGAAAACGTCATATTAGCGCTGAATCAATTTCTTAGGTTGTAGACGGCCATTTAAGCTTACAGACCCCAAACCAAGGAACTCTCCCTGCTCATTGAGTAAACGTATATCAATAGGTATTTCATGCTCTAGTAGCTGAGGTACATCAGGCTCAGTATCAGCTCCAACTTCACTACTAGTGATAGCGTTATCGTCGATATCACTAGAGCTATTATTAGACAGTTGGTTAGCAACCATACTAGCAACATAATCCTTGAGATTACCTGTTAGCTCATTAAATACGTTTAGACGCTGTCCCATATGTACACGGACGCATTGCTCCTCTGTCAGAGTTAGCTCAGCGTCGATATTAATACACGCGTCGATAGGTAGCAGCCAAGACTGACGTTCCTCTAAACTATTCTCTTCTAATGACGATAAAACGATAGCATTTTCAACACCGAATTTACCTACTTGTGTACGGCGTAATGCCGTCAAATGTCCTAGCGTACCTAGCCGCTTTGCAATATCTTCCGCTAATACACGTACGTAGGTACCTTTAGTACAAGTGACCGTCAGATTAATCTGAGTATCATCTATCATCTGTAGATTGATTGCTTTGATTGTGATATCTCTAGACGGTCTGTCAACCTCAATACCAGCGCGAGCATATTCATAAAGCTTTTTGCCATCTTTCTTTAGTGCTGAATACATCGGTGGTGTTTGCTGCTGAGCGCCCAAGAACTGCTGTGCAATAGTCGCTAATAAAGAATCATCAAATTCTGGAATAGACGCTTGTGTGACAACTTGCCCATCAGCATCGCCAGTATCGGTTTGGCTACCCAACAAGATGGTTGCTTGATAAGCTTTGTCAGCATCGAGTTGATAATGGCTATACTTAGTGGCTTCCCCTAAGCAAATAGGTAATAGACCAGTTGCCATTGGATCAAGTGTGCCTGTATGCCCCGCTTTTTTACTATCGTGGATCGGTGACTTAAATAAATACTTCACTTTTGACACGACTTGCTGTGAGGTCATACCTTTGGGCTTATCTACTAAAATGACACCTGAAACTTTCACTTTTTCAGATGCTTTATTAGCTTTTTTACCAGCTTGCTTAGACGCTATAGACATAATAGTAATTTACTCGTCATTCTCGTTTTGCTCAGTTTTGGTCACGGCTTTGCTAATCAAGTCCATCATATAATTACCACGTGCAGTCACTTCATCATAATGAAAACGTAGGCGCGGTGTAGTACGTGTTTTTAAACTATGGCTTAATTCCGTACGCAAAAAACCTGCCGCTTTATTCAATACCTTGACGCTTTCTTCATGATTGGTCTTACTCATAGCATCATTGAGCTCAGGCTCCATAATGGTGACATAGACATCGGCGTAGCCTAAATCTGGGCTAACTTTGACGCTAGAAATAGTGACAAAACCTGTCAGACGAGGATCATTAACTTCATCACGAATAAGAACAGCAAGCTCACGCTGAATCTGATCCGACAATCTTTGTAAACGTTGGTTCATGTTGTTACCTTACTTTAATGGGCTTATTTTACTAATGTATAAGTCTGCTTATTAATAAATTTAGTACTTATATATGCTAAAAAAGGCCTAGCAGGATGTACCTGTTAGGCCTAAGTACAGCTGAATCGGAGAAAAGTATCTAAAAAGCTCAGCGGATTGCGCATATTGCATTAATACATACTCTGCTATTAGACAGCAGCTTTAGATAGTACGTGCGAACTCTTGGATTTCAAAGACTTCGATCTTATCGCCAGCTTCGACATTATAGCCACGAACAGCCAGACCACATTCGATACCAGTACGTACTTCATTAACGTCTTCTTTGTAACGACGCAATGACTGCAATTGACCAGTAAAGATAACTTGGTCATCACGCAATACGCGGATAGGCTTGTTGCGATAAATGGTACCTTCGACCACCATACAACCTGCTGCAGCACCGAACTTACTAGAACGGAATACTTCGCGAACGTCTGCAACACCAAGGATTTTCTCACGATGTTCAGGAGCAAGCATACCACTCATTGCTGATTTCACATCATCGATCAAACCATAGATTACACTATAGTAGCGAATATCCATGTTAGCAGTGTCTGCTTTACGGCGTGCGGTAGCATCTGCACGAACGTTGAAGCCTAATAGTACCGCTTCGCTGGACTCTGCAAGTGTTACGTCAGATTCAGAGATAGGACCAACGCCTGAACTGATGACTCGGACCTTCACTTCGTCAGTAGACAGCTCATTCAAGGCAGCTAGTAGTGCTTCAAGAGAACCACGTACATCTGTTTTCAATACAATATTCAAGAACGACACATCGCCTTGGCCCATCTGATCAAACATGCTTTCTAAACGCATGGCGTTCTGACGTTCGAGTTGACGTTCACGCTCACGGTTGGTTCTAAAGTCCGCAACTTCACGAGCTTTCTTCTCATCCGTTACTACTAAGAATTCACTACCAGCAGCAGGTGTTTCAGGCAGACCTAAAATCTCTACAGGAATAGAAGGACCAGCTGACTTAATACGCTGACCATTCTCGTCTGTTAGCGCACGAACCTTACCATACTGCTCACCAGCCAAGACTAAATCGCCTTGTTTCAATGTACCTTTTTTCACTAGTACACTAACGACAGGACCACGACCTTTCTCAAGTCTTGACTCAATAACAACACCTTGAGCAGCACCATCTAATGGCGCTTCTAGTTCCATTAGCTCAGCTTGTAAGCTAATGAATTCTAGTAAATCTTCGATACCTTCACCAGTTTTAGCTGAGATACGGGCCATCGGTGTATCGCCACCCCATTCTTCTGAAACAACTTCTTTCGTCGTCAATTCATTAAGAACGCGGTCAGGGTCAGCGCCTGGCTTATCCATTTTGTTGATAGCTACAATAATTGGCGTACCAGCAGCACGTGCATGATCGATTGCTTCTGCTGTTTGTGGCATCATACCATCATCAGCTGCAACAACAAGTACAACGATATCAGTCGCTTGAGCACCACGTGAACGCATCGCGCTAAACGCGGCGTGACCTGGAGTATCAAGGAAAGTAATGACACCGCGATCAGTTGTTACATGGTAAGCACCGATATGCTGAGTAATACCGCCAGCTTCACCGTTCGCAACTTTCGTTTCACGAATCTTGTCTAACAACGATGTCTTACCATGATCGACGTGACCCATGATAGTTACTACTGGTGGACGAGTCTGAACGTTACTACTACGCTCATCGACCGCATACTGTAAGTCATCTTCGACTTTGGTATCGCTAACTGGTACTGGGTTATGACCCATTTCTTCCACAAGCAAACTTGCAGTTGCCTGATCAATCGTATCTGACTCACGAGCCATTTCGCCCATTTTCATGAGTAGTTTAGTGACTTCACGAGCCTTGACTGCCATACGTTGAGCAAGATCAGCAACTGAAATTTGCTCGCTAATCTCAACGTCATAGACAATTTTTTCAACAGGTTTTTCAAACTTATGCTGTGAGGCTTGAGTTGAACGTAAACCGTTTTTGCGGTTTTTAATTTCGCGCTCATCTTGGTTCTTACGACGACGACCACGAGTACCAGTACTGTTGGAGCCACGCTTAATTTCACGACGCTCTTTTTCAAAAGACTCTTCTAGTGCATCACCGACCAAGCCTTCAGCCAATGGCTCATCTTTACGGACTTCAGTAACAGGATCACGATCTGTATATTTACCAGCCATTTTACGCATTTGCTCAAGCGTACGCTTTTGCGCTTCTTCAGCTTGTGTGCGGCGGGTTTCTAGTTCGATTTCACGAAGACGCGCTTCTTCTTTTTCACGTGCTTCACGCGCTTTACGCTCAGCAGCTGTCTCAACTTTAGGCTTAGTTGCAGCGACTTTTTTCTTCGACTGTTCTTTAGGCTTAACTTCGACAGTCGCTTTACCGCCTTTTTTGACAACAACTGATGTAGAGATGTCGTCGTTTTTTTCATCTGATTTTTTGCTAGAGCCTAAGCTTGCACGCATTGCTGCTAAGGTTGCTGCTTGACGTTCTTCAGCTTTTTTCTTAGTAGCGGCACGCTCTTCAGCTTCTTTCGCGGCACGTTCTTGAGACTCAACCAGAGCCTGTTCACGAGCTGCTAGCTCTTCAGCCATTTTTTCTGGATTAGGCTTTTCAAATACTTTCTTTTTACGTACTTCTACGTTAACGCTCTTAGATTTACCAGAAGAGCCAGTCACACGGGCGGTACTGGTCGTTTTAGATTTAAGACTAATACGACGCTTTTCTTGTTGACCATGACTTTGCTTTAAATGCGTCACCAGCTTTTCTTGCTCAAGCTCGGTGACTAGGTCATCCTCTGCGCGAGCAGGCAGGCCAGCATCTACTAATTGCTGCTTTACAGCATCTGTAGTTTTGCCTACCATTTCTGCCAGTTCTTTGACGGTCTTATCTGCCATTTATTATCACCTACTGTCTATTATTTGCTATATGTTCAATTCAGTTGTTGGCTACAAATGATTGGGTTAAGGCTAGTACCTACAACATGTAAGCGCTAGCACTTTATTCTCAATAGCATATCACCAAAAGACAGCGATATGCAGTTACCGCTTATTCATCGAACCAAGATTCCCGAGCTTTCATGATGAGTTTTCCTGCAGTTTCAGAGTCTAATCCTTCGATATCTTCTAGATCGAAGACGGCTTGTTCTGCCAAGTCATCAACAGTGATGATGTCTTTTTGTGCCATTTTATAGGCCCAGCTGACTGTCATACCTTCAAGCTCTTGAAGCTCTTGACTCGGCTCTTTCATGTTCTGTTGTTTGACCAATTCATCAGCAATGACAACTTCTTTAGCACGCTCTTGAATCATATCGATCGCTTCATCGTCTAGACCTTCGATATCATAGAAAGTCTCGACTGGTACGTAGGCTACTTCCTCAATACTGGTAAATCCAATATCAACCAATGCCTGTGCTAAATCTTGGTCTACTTCTAGGCGCTCATAAAATAATTCGATAAACGCTTTAGATTCATTTTCTTGACGCTGCTTGTACTCTTCTTCAAGCATCATATTAAGCTTATAGCCCGTTAGCTCAGATGCTAGACGTACGTTTTGACCTTGTGAGCCAATAGCACGCGCCAATTGGTCATTGGTGCTAAAGATAATATCTGCTGTTTGAGCATCTTCGTCTAAAATGATACTGCTGACATCAGCAGGCTCTAAAGAGCTAATAATAAACTGAGCAGGATCATCTGACCACACCACGACATCGATGCGCTCACCGTCCAACTCTTGCTGTACTGCTTGGATACGTGTACCACGCATACCAATACAAGCACCAACTGGATCAATACGGTGATCATTGGTCTTCACAGCTATTTTAGCACGAGTACCTGGCAGACGAGCCACATTACGGACTTCAATAATTTGTTCTGCAATCTCAGGTACTTCTTTTTGCATTAATGCTGAAAGCATCTCAGGATGAGTACGAGATAACAGTAACTGTGCACCGCGGTTTTCACGGTTTACGTGGTACAAGATGGCGTTGATGCGAGATTTTGCACGTAATTGCTCACGTGGTAACATTTGATCACGTGATAAGTACCCTTCAGTATTATCTCCTAGATCAATGATATAGCCATCACGTGTCTGTTTTTTGACTTCGCCATACATCATCTCACCAACACGTGGCTCAAAGGCATCTGCAACAAGTGCACGCTCAGCTTCACGAATTTTTTGAATGATGACTTGCTTGGCTTGCGTAGCAGCAATACGACCAAATTCAATTGATTCAATCTGCTCTTCTTTAATATCACCGATTGACCACTCTTCCTGATCAAGATCTGTGATAGCAAGCTGACAAGCTGGCATTTCATGGTCTTCATCTGCAACCACTGTCCAGTAACGATAAGTATCGTAATCGCCAGTTGCACGGTCGATCGCTACCCGTACAGCCACTTCTGGCTGCTCGGTATATACTTTTTTCTTAGTCGATACCACCAAAGCATCTTCAATTGCTTCAAAGATATCTTCAGGATTTAAGCCCTTTTCATTACTGACAGTTTCTACTACCGTTAAGATTTCACGACTCATGCTATACCTGTCCTATCATTTTTTAATTGACTTAAATTTTATAATTTGTGTGCTGCTATTATATAGTTGCTATAAGCCACATAAGCTATTGGAAGATAAAACTGTCTATAAACAGTTATCCTAGTAAAAATCTAGGCATCTTCATAAATCAAGTTGGCTTTATCAATATTACTCAATGCAATCTCAAACTGCTCGCCATCACTTGACGTTAGTTTTAGAGAACTTTCATCAATACTATCTAGAGTACCTGTGGCCTTACGACGCTTTTGATCGCCTGTGCCAATAGCTTGAATGAGACGCAAGCTCACCGTTTGGCCAACATATGCATGCATTTGCTCATCTGAGAAAAACGCACGGTCAAAACCAGGCGAAGACACTTCTAAGATATACTCACCAGCGATAGGATCATGAACTTCTAAAATACCGCTTACTTGGTGGTTAACTGCTGCACAGTCTTCAATCGTTACTTGTTTATCTTGGGCTTGCTCTTCTGGCAGTGCCTCAATATAGATACGTAGTAAAGAGCGACGACCTTGTGGCGCAAATTCGATACCCCATAGTGACACATCACAGGCGGCCACGGCAGGAGCAATAATATTAGTCAGTTCTGCAACTTTAGTCGAAAGCTTCATAATCTTTTTGTATTTTCCTATTTACTTATCTATCGTACTTAGTAAACCGTATTAAAGATCGACGCTTATCTATATATAATAATCTTATGATGATAAGAGTCACGGTCAGTATATAATTTTGAATCACAACTATATGATACATATTGTGCATTTATATAAGGACGAGCGTAAAAAACATCAAGCTCGACCAAACAATGCTTTTATTATTTATAAAGCACTACTATCGATGAAAGTATGAGGAATAAAAGATAGTGTTGCTTAAGAAGCACCGTGCCGGTAGCGGCCGATGATGACCAGTGACGAGTAATATCGTACTCTATAGACTTAGAGCTTAGCATAAGTAGGATAGATACCGCGATAACACTGACCTTCAGATACAAAAAAACCCACAAACATAATGGTGGGCTAATCGGTACTGACAAATTTAGTGTACAAAACATCAGTATAAAAAGTGGTAGCGGGGGCTGGATTTGAACCAACGACCTTCGGGTTATGAGCCCGACGAGCTACCAGACTGCTCCACCCCGCATCAATCTAGAACGCATATTATAGGGAGGTTTAATAGAAGTGTCAATACTTTTTTTAAATTAATTATAAATTAAGTATTATCTGCTAAAAATCCAACCTGACGCTATGCTGCGTCTATAAAACTTGGTGCGATTGGGGGGACTTGAACCCCCACAGCTTTCGCCACCACCCCCTCAAGATGGCGTGTCTACCATTCCACCACAATCGCATTGTACTACTCTGTCTCTATCGTCCAATCTATAATTAATGATGCTTAAGGTAGGCACCTATAGAACAGGAGTTGCGAAAACAGGAAGGCATTGTAAATCTAACCTACCAAAATAGCAAGTGCTGCCTACTTAAAAGAGGCTTACTCAGAATGTTGAGTCATTGGACGCGGCGTTTGCGGTGCTGAAACTGGCGCATCTAGACGAAACTGATCTTCTGCTTGCTTACGAGCATGAACGGCAAGCGTCATACTAGTAATAAAAAATATGACCGTCAGAACTGCCGTAGCACGTGTCAAGAAGTTAGCAGTTCCTGCTGCGCCAAACACGGTACCTGATGAACCGGCACCAAAAGAAGCTCCAGCGTCTGCCCCTTTACCATGCTGTATCAGAATCAAGCCGATCATGGCAATGGCCACAATAATATGCAGGGCTAATATAAACGTAAACATGGTGGCCTCTTTTGCCGCGTAATGACGACTGATAACGAAAAATAAAACGTAAAGTTAATAGAATGATAATCGATATTGTCAAATACCAAATCGATTATATAAATAAGGCGCATTGTACACGATTGCAAGGGCAGTGTTAAACCTACTTTTACCAACCAATAAAACCATACTGTCTATAAGCTATGATCTTGATATCTGAACGTTATTTATTCAATTAAGCATTGGCTTGGTCAAAAGCGTCGGTAATCGCTAGAAAGCTATCTGCTTTTAACGAAGCACCGCCCACCAATGCACCATCGATCATAGCGTCAGCAGCAAAGCTATTGGCATTATCAGCGTTGACACTACCACCATACAGTACAGTGATCGTATCTGTGATATCAGCAAAGCTTGCAACCGTTTGTTTGATATACTGATGAGTCTTGCTCACTTCTATCACAGTAGGCACTTTACCTGTACCAATCGCCCATACAGGTTCGTAAGCGACGAGCAATTTTTCAGATAACGATGGTGCTAAATCTGGCTGCTGAGTCAATAAGTTCTTAATAACTGAGAGTTGCTCATTGATAACATCGAGTGTTTGACCATTGTCATACTGCTCTTGTGTTTCGCCAATGCAAAACACCACACCTAAGTTTTGAGAAAACGCATGAGACAATTTGTTTATCAAGCATTTATGAGACTCTTTGTGGTATTGGCGACGCTCAGAGTGGCCTAACAATGTCCAAGTAGCACCTGCATCTGCTACCTGCTGTGCTGAACAGTCACCAGTATAGGCACCTGTACTTGCACTATGAGTACTGACATCCTGAGCTGCACAAAGTATTGAGCTATCTGCTAGACGCGTACTCACTGTATTTAAATGAACACAACTTGGCGCTACCATTAATTTGCAGCGATTTTTTGACGTTTGCGTATTAGCCTTTTTTTCAGAGTCCACTTTAGTCAATAAGTCGTCCAACAGTTCGTTGACAGCATTATTAGTCGCAGGATTCTGTTTCCAGTTGCCAATTACCCAAGCTTGCATATTTATTTACCTTGTCTCATGTATTCATGCCAATTCGGCTAATATGCGCGTCAGTATAACAAATAATTCGCAAGTGCTATAGTAGCGTGCAACCATGAGCAAAATCACTTCTATAAACTTACCTACAAATAAGGTAGTAACAGACAAGTATTTCTACGAGCTAGTCGTTTAATGGTATATATAAACTTTTCAAACTAAAGTAAAGTTCTATACTACTAAGTTCTTAAGCTCAAATATTATAGATAGTGCTATACGTAAATGCATAAGAAGACAAAACAACTAAAATCGTTAAAGTGCTTCGCCGACTAATAACGACAATTATATAGCGTGTAATACCAAGCAGGTCTACAGAATACTTCGTATTAAAGGAGAGGTCAGAATGTCTATCGCAACCAGTAAGTACGGTGGTCTAGCGCAGCAACTCATTAGTGACGGTGTTGTTAGCGAAGCAAATATGAAGACGGCACAGGTTGAGTCGCAGCAGCAAAAAATAGGACTGGTACCTTATTTGGTAGATAACAAACTGGCCGACGCTTATCATCTTGCTCAAATGCTATCCCAAGCCTTCGGGGACCCTCTATTCGATCTCGATGCATTAAACGTTGATATCATCCCAAAAGGTTTGGTTGATGAAAAAATTGTTCGTAAGTTTAATGCTTTGCCACTCTTTAAACGAGGGCAGCGCCTATTTGTTGCGTTAAGTGATCCGACACGTGTAGATGCTATTGATGCAATTGCCTTTAACTCTCGATTATCGATAGAAACCGTCATCGTTGAAGAAAATAAGCTCAAAAAACGTATCGAAAGTGCGTATGCAGATACAATGCAAAGCTTTGATAGTTTCTCTGATAGTGATTTGAACGTTGACTTTGAAGACGGTGACGAAGATAAAGAGGATGGTGAAACTAAGCTAAACGACAGTGTCGATGAAGCACCTGTTGTAAAGTTCGTCAATAAAATGCTAGTCGATGCTATCCGTATGGGCGCCTCTGATCTGCATTTTGAGCCCTATGAAAAATCTTTTAGAGTACGCTTTCGCGTTGATGGTGTGATGCAAAAAATGGCTAACCCACCTGTTCAACTTGCAAATAAAATCGCAGCACGCTTGAAAGTCATGTCTCAGATGGACATATCAGAGCGCCGAGTGCCACAAGATGGACGTATCAAACTAAAAATCTCTAAAAACAAAGCGATTGATTTTCGAGTGAACTCACTACCAACGTTGTTTGGTGAGAAAATTGTTTTGCGTATTCTTGATCCATCGTCAGCGATGTTAGGTATCGATGCATTAGGATATGAACCAGATCAACAAGAAATGTTTTTGGAAGCTTTGCACAAGCCGCAAGGCATGTTGTTGATCACGGGTCCTACTGGTTCTGGTAAGACAGTCTCCCTTTACACTGGTATCAATATTTTAAATACTGGAGCAACCAATATCTCAACGGCTGAAGATCCGGTCGAGATCAATCTTGAAGGAATCAACCAAGTTAACGTTAACCCTAAAGTTGGTTTAACGTTTGCCAATGCACTCAAATCTTTTTTACGTCAGGATCCTGATATTGTCATGGTCGGTGAGATTCGTGATCTTGAAACTGCTGAGATTGCCATTAAAGCAGCACAAACTGGTCATATGGTTCTTTCTACTTTGCATACCAACTCAGCACCTGAAACATTAACGCGTTTACGTAATATGGGCGTTGCCTCTTTCAATATTGCCACTTCAGTCAACTTAGTCATTGCCCAGCGCTTAGCACGACGCCTCTGTCAGAATTGTAAAAAACCTATTAGTATTCCAAGGCAAAGTTTATTAGAGATTGGTTTTACTGATACTGACTTAGATAATACTGATAATGTCATTTATGAACCAGTCGGCTGTAATGAGTGCCGTGAAGGGTATAAAGGTCGTGTGGGTATTTATGAGGTGATGAAAGTCAGTCCTGATATTTCACGCATCATTATGGAAGATGGCAATGCGATAGATATCAAGGACGCTGCCATTAAAAATGGATTCCGAGACTTGCGCCGTTCTGGGATTTTAAAAGTGTTGCAAGGCGTCACAAGTATTCAAGAAATGATGAGGGTGACTTCTGAGTAAAGATCAGAAGTATAGACTCTTATTTAGATTATAAATTTTAACTACTAGATGATTTATAATCTAGTAACTCTTGTTATCAGATGTTCCTAAAAATAAAACAGATAAACACTGGTTTTTTGCGCTAAAATAAAGTATGCCTGACTAGTACCTTAAGTCTGGTATTCTATTGTAGATTTGCAATATATCTTGGACAATTTTAAGGGTAGTAACATGGCAAAAGCTAAGACCGATATGTTGTTAGATTTTGTTTACGACGGTGTAAACCGACGCGGCCAAAAGGTAAAGGGCGAAACCACCAGTCGTAACTTAGAGCTGGCGAAAGCAACCTTACGTAAGCAAGGAATCACGGTTAAAGGGATTAAGAAAAAGCCAAAACCACTCTATACCTTCAAAAAACCTATTAAAGCCATCGATATTGCTATTTTTGCTCGGCAATTAGCAACAATGATGAAAGCAGGTGTACCGTTAACACAGTCTTTTGAAATTGTCGCCGACTCCCTTGATAACCCAAGTATGAAAGACTTAGTATTGCAAATAAAAGCAGATATTGAAGCTGGTGGCACTTTTGCCTCTGCTTTGCGCAAGCATCCTCGATATTTTGACGACCTGTTTTGCTCACTTGTTGAGTCTGGCGAGCAGTCAGGCGCACTTGAAACCATGCTTGAGCGTGTAGCTACTTATAAAGAAAAAAGTGAGCTCTTAAAAGCAAAAATTAAAAAGGCAATGAAGTACCCTATTGCTGTAATCATAGTAGCTATCATTGTTACTATGATTCTACTAATAAAAGTAGTGCCTGTATTCTCTGACTTATTTAGCTCATTTGGTGCAGAGCTGCCCGCCTTTACTCAAATGGTTGTTGGTATGTCTGAATGGATGCAGGCATGGTGGTTCATCTTGATTATTGTTATCGGCGGTGCAATCATCGGTTTCTCAGAGACCAAAAAACGCTCTAAGAAATTCCGTGACCTCTTAGACCGTGCTGTCTTAAAAGCGCCCATATTTGGCAACATCGCTTATCAAGCAATTATCGCCCGTTTTTCTCGTACACTATCTACGACTTTTGCTGCTGGCGTGCCACTTATTGATGCTCTAGACTCTACTGCTGGCGCGACCAATAATGTCGTATTTTACAATGCTACTCAGCAGATTAAAAACGATGTCTCTACCGGTCAGCAGTTACAATTCTCTATACGTTCGACCAACTTGTTTCCAAGTCTAGTCATTCAAATGGTTGGCATTGGCGAAGAGTCTGGTAGTTTGGAAGAAATGCTGGATAAAGTTGCTGTCTACTACGAAAACGAAGTTGATAATGCTGTTGATGGTTTGACCAGCTTGATGGAGCCAATGATTATGGCAGTACTAGGTGTACTGGTGGGCGGTTTGGTTATTGCAATGTACTTACCAATCTTCCAAATGGGTTCAGTCGTAGGATAATGATTTGATGCAATTTATACAGTTATTACAAGAAAACATTACCCTAGCTTTGTTCGTATTTGGCCTATTAGGTCTTTGCGTTGGCAGTTTTCTAAATGTTGTGATTCATCGCATACCACTCATGATGGTGTATGGTTGGAGACAAGAGTGTAGCCAGTTTATGTCTGATCAATCAGATTTGCCACGCGAGCATACGCTACCGATAGCAAATGTTGTAGCTGCTGACCAACCGATCACTCTAAGTCGACCTGCCTCACGCTGCCCGCATTGTGCACATAAAATTAAGTGGTATGAAAATATACCTTTAATAAGCTGGCTTTTACTACGTGGACGCTGTTCAAGCTGTAGAGCAGCCATTGGTCTGCGCTACCCTCTCGTTGAGTTAGTAACTGCCCTGCTGTCCGTATTAGTAATATATAAATTTGGTGTGAATACTACAGGCTTGTCCGCATTGGTTTTGGTATGGACACTTGTGGCTCTAACAGGTATAGATTTTGATACGCAGCTACTACCTGATCGTTTGACTTTTCCATTGGCAGGCTTGGGGTTGGCTGTAAATTCACAAAGCTGGTTTGTCACGCCAACACAATCGATATGGGGGCTACTACTGGGGTTTTTATCGCTCTGGATAGTAGTAAAAATCTTTTACTTGATCACTAAGAAACATGGAATGGGTCAGGGAGATTTCAAACTACTAGCAGTATTAGGTGCTTGGCTTGGACCTATGATGTTACCCTTGATTATTCTTCTATCGTCTTTACTTGGTTCTATCGTTGGGTTGATTTTGATGAAAAAACAGGGTGAAAGCCGACCTTTTGCTTTCGGGCCTTATATCGCTATTGCAGGTATTGTTGCATTGTTATACGGATCAGATATTGTTAGCTGGTATCTTGGTATGTATGTTTAATAGTTGATAGCGTACACTAGATTATTGTAGTAAATTTCAGCAGTGACTCATGAACGAAACCTCAAAAGATCGGTTGTGATTTTATAGCTGCATTCATTGTTCTATCTGTCAGATAAGTCATTATTATGTCAAAAAATACATCACCTTATTATTCACATCAACCACAAACCCCGCAACCAAAAAATAAAAAGCTCGTAGTCGGTTTGACGGGTGGTATCGGTAGTGGTAAATCTGCCGCTAGTGCTTGGTTTGCTGAGCAAGGCATCGATATCATTGATGCAGACGTGATCGCCCATGAGATTGTCGCCAAAGGCAGCGCTACTCTACGGAAAATCCAGAAAAAATTTGGTGATTGGATATTGACGGATGATGGCGTCATGGATAGGGCTACTGTACGTACGCATGTATTTGCAAACCCTGAGGCGCTGATTGAGCTTGAGGCTATCACTCATCCAGCGATACGTGAGACGGCAAAAGCACAGTTAGATGCCAGTACTTCACCGTATATCATCCTGTCAGCGCCTCTACTTATCGAGGCGGCAGAAGCGGGACTGGCCAATTTATGTCAACGTATTTTGGTAATGGATGCAACCGAAGACACGCAGCTTGCGCGTGCCAGTCAGCGCGATGATCAAAGCATACAAAAGATCAAAGCCATTATGACCAACCAGCTTAGTCGTGAAGAGCGCAATCGTCATGCAGACAATGTCATACTCAATGAGAGCGACCTTGCCTCTCTATATCTACAACTAGAACCTTTACATCAAGAATACCTTACGCTTGCCCAGCAGCTAAAGTTCGCTGGCGATTAACCTCATACAATGCCATCCCAGTAGCAACACTCACATTTAGGCTCTGTAGATTGCCATGCTCGTTTCCTGACATTGGAATATAAACCAACTCATCACAGCTCTCCATTGTCAGGCGACGCATACCCTCGCCTTCTGAACCCATAATGATAGCGGTCTTGCCAGTCAGGTCAACGGCATGTATTGGCTTGGCATCTTCGTTAAGTGCTGTACCAAATACGAAAACGCCTGCATTTTTGATCTGCGATAACGTGCGTGCCAAGTTCGTAACGCTCACGATCGGCATCATCTCTGCTGCGCCAACCGATACTTTAGCGACTGTTGGCGTTAGACTCGCTGCATGGTGTTTTGGACAAACCACCGCGTCTACACCCATAGCCACTGCAGTACGTAAGCAAGCACCAAAGTTATGTGCATCTGTGATTTGATCTAGTACTAATAATAAGCACTGTTCACGACCAATAATAGTATCAAGCAAACCTTCATCAGCAAAACCTAACGGACGAGCATTGAGTACCACGCCTTGATGCTGCGGACTACCACACAACTGCGTTAGCTTGTCTTTTTGGGTTGGTTGGATACTAATGCCGTTTGCTTTCGCTTCGGCCATGATAGTCTGTACATGACTGTCACTCTCACGTCCTTGCTGTACAAACAAGCTAAGGCCATCAAGGGGACGATGTTCAAGTAACGCATCAATTGCATGAACGCCGTAATAATAAATGGGTTTTGCCATAATAGGCCTACTAAATATAAAGTGGATACCGCATTAAGCGATGGGATAAAAGAGAATGATGTTAGTTTAATGTTTCATAGCATCATTAATGATGTGAGAACAGCAAACTAAACGTCAAAAAAGAAATAAACAATACCAATCCGATATTGTTTATTTTCTTGAACAATTAATATGTGATAGAGCAAGCGCTAGAATAACAAGGCTTGAACACCCTACTAATGATATCAGCCTTCTAGATGACAGACATATTGAACAATCTCTTCAGTACGTAGATTAAAACCGCTATTACCTTCAACGACAAATGATTGACCTGCACGATAGTAACTAAACTCGTCATCACCATTAATCTTCACTTCGCACTCACCACTGGTGATTTCGATACGCTCAGAGGTATTGGTGCTAAAGTGATAATGCTCAACCAAGTTGTCACAAGGTAAGATAACGCCTAGCGTTTTATGGCGACCATCCTCGAACATAATGGTATGGCTTGAGCAGCGACCATCATAAGATACTGTCGCTTGGGCATTAACTGTTACGTTAGTAAATTGCGCCGCTGTCATAGTGGCTTCCTTATCAAATAATTATGGCAAAACTAAAAAATAAGCAACGGGTTAAAGTACCGACGGAGTTGCACCGGGCTTTAAATACGTGACCAGTAAGCAAACACGCCTGCTTTATGCACCTTACCCCTCTATAATAAATATCTGCGCGCTAAAGTAGTCACAGGTTCTATGAAAACGCTTTTGAATAATGATCGGGTAGTATGTTTTTACCACTATACGCCTACAATTTTACAAAATTATGACTTGTTATTAAGTTGCATAGCGCATCAAATTCATCAGAAGAGTTTATCATTATGTGAGATTATGCTACCACATTATATCTATAAAGTTTGTTAAAGCGACTGGGAAAATTCTATTTAATGCAAGTATCCACTGGTTCATTTAATACGTATTTAGTACTTCTATGAATGGATGCTAGCTCATTATTTTAGATATATTTTTATCATTATTAGTCCAAACACTTCTTCACATACTATGCTTATCTTTAGACACTCAATTATCTTAACGATTGATATCGTAGGTACTATATTGATGATTCATTGTCAGTTTTTGATAGTTTTATGGTAATCTCCCAATGATAAATTCTATTATACTTCATCTTAAAATTTGTATTTACGTACGTTTAACACCATACTATTTGCCTATAATATTTATCTAATTAGCACGACTAAATAGATAATTCCACCTCCTTATTTACCCTATTTATAGATGGCTTCTTGATGTTTATATGATGTCCATTTTTTATCATGAGAGGCGTTGATGCTAGTATCATTAACTTTACATCAGTTTGCGTTGATTGCTCAGCATGAGCTGAGCATGGCTGAAGGCTTTAATGTCATCACTGGTGAAACAGGCGCTGGTAAGTCGCTATTGCTAGATGCGTTATCCTTGTGTGTTGGTGAACGAGCAGACAGTGCGATGGTTAGGCATGGCGCCGCGCATGCAGATATCTACGCTCAATTTGATGTAGAAAATAACAGCGTCGTCGCTGAGTGGTTTGCCAAAAATGAGCGACCGCTAGAAGAGCCTGAAGTACTTATTCGTCGACAATTAAGTAATACTGGCCGCTCAAAAGCATGGTTAAATGGTTCACCGGTTAGCTTAGCGGAACTAAAGAGTTTAGGCACTTTGCTAGTCAACATACATAGCCAACATGCTCAGCAAGCATTGCTCAAACCGCAGTTTGTGGTGCAATGGCTTGATGAAATGGCACAGACAACACCGCTAGCTATACGAACTGCCAATAGCTATCAAGCCTATCAGCAGCTAAAACGTCGCGCGGATGACATAGCGAGCCGTGAAGCCCAACGTCAAGATCGTATTCAGCTGTTGCAGAGCCAATTAGCAGATATTGCGCCATTATTGGCTGTGGATTACGCAGAGGTTGAGTCTGAACACGAAGAGCTCTCTAACATTGAAGCCTTAATGCAAGAAGCCAGTCATGGCTTGCATTTACTCGACAATGATACTGATGAGCCAGATGTCATGACCTTGCTCGGGCAAGCGATCAAACTCTGTGACAACCAAGTAAGCGTTAGCCAAACGTTTGAACAAGCCTCTGAACAACTCTATCTAGCACAGCAGCAAATCACTGAAGTGACTGCCCTGCTATCAGATTATGCCGAACAACAGCTACCGGATCCTGAGCGTTTGCAAACACTAGACAACCTAATCAGCTTAGGACATCGTTTATCACGCAAGCATAGCTTGCCCGCGAGTGATTTAATTGATGAAGCAAAAGGCTGGGAAGCTCAATTAGAGCAGCTAGAGAACGAGCCAAGCAGTGATGTAATGGCAGCGCAAATTGAACAGGCTTGGCAAGATTATCTCGCTCTGGCCACACAGTTAAATAAAGAGCGCACCAAAGCTGCTCCGATCATTAGTAAACAACTCATCAAACAACTACAACCGCTTGCGCTACCCAATGCTCGCTGTGAATTTGTTTTTACCAAAAAAGCCGAACCTAGTCAGTACAATGCCCAAGGTTGCTACGATATTGACTTGTTATTCAGCGCCAATGTCGGTATGCCAATGCAGCCTCTACATAAAATAGCTTCAGGTGGTGAACTGTCACGTATGGCGCTCGTGATGCAAGTACTGCAGGCGACCAACGCTGATAACAATGCCGCTAAGCCTATGCTAGTATTTGATGAGGTCGATGTCGGTATCAGTGGCGGTACTGCGCAAGTGGTTGGCGAACTGCTACGCTCACTTGGCCAAACACAGCAATTACTGGCCATTACACACCAAGCACAAGTCGCGGCACAAGCGCATCAACATATCTTGGTACAAAAGCACCATCAAGAACAGACCGAAAGCGAGCTACTCATACTGACCGACAGTGCACAAGTAGACGAGTTGGCGCGTATGTCTGGTGGTGTCACTATCACCGATGTCACACGCGATCATGCCCGCAGCTTATTATCCGATGTTAAATAACTCTCTCTGTATGATATATCTAATGTCAAACAACCATCCGTTTTAATAAAACGGATGGTTGTTTGAGTCTGTGTGATAATCAATAGCAATTAGGATGAATCTTGCTTTTCTATTGATTATCACCATATAGTGGTCTTCCACCTTTATTATTAGGTTGCGTTTGTTTCTATGTCCAAAACCAATTTGACCCATCATTTTTTGATTGCAGCACCAGAGCTGTCAGACCCAAAGTTTGAGCAGGCACTTATATATATTTGCCGTCATGACAAGCATGGTGCGCTAGGTCTGATGGTTAATCGCCCACTTGAGCAATCTCGCGTAGGTAAGCTGCTAGAAGATTTAGATATTGAAGTGACCGACCCACAGGTGATGGAAGATGTGGCATTAGAAGGCGGTCCTATGTATCCTGAGGTTGGCTTTGTACTGCATACCGGTCAACCAGAATGGGCGTCTTCTTTTGCTATTTCAGAGAACGTTTGTATCACAACTAGCCAGGATATTCTAAAGCGTATCGCCGCAGGGCAAGGTGTCGGTCACTATCAGCTGTGCCTCGGACATGCTAGCTGGGGCAAAAAACAGTTGGACCAAGAGCTAAGTAATGGTGACTGGTTAGTTTGCCCTGCCGACCTGAATTTGTTGTTTGATACGCCGTTTGAAGAACGTTGGCAAATCGCAGCCGACAAAATTGGTGTCAATTTTGACTATCTTAGTAGTGACATAGGTCATGCGTAATATCATACGCTCTACAGATTTAGATAAAGACATAAGGGATAGCCATTACTATGGTAGATAGCATTTTTACAGCCAATAGCACAGAGGCTATAGGTGATGACATCGATATTGATACCCTCGATAGCAATAGCACTGCTAAAACTATTGAGCCAGAAGTAAAGCCGCATCTTATCTTGGCGCTAGATTACGGTGTCAAAAAGATGGGCATGGCGCTCGGTAATACTATTACGCAGACGGCGCGTGCCTTTGATATATTGGCAATGAATAATGGCCAGCCAGATTGGGACAATCTAATTGGCATCATCAAAGTTTGGGGCGTGGCGCAAGTCGTGGTCGGTTTGCCGCTTAATATGGATGGCACTAGCTCCATGCTTTCAAAACGAGCACACAAATTCGCTCGTCGTCTGGCCCATAGGGTGATGGAGCAACATCTACCAGTGACCGTATCATTGTGTGATGAGCGCCTGACCTCCATCGAAGCAAGAGAAATAGCATGGGACAATGGTTGGATCAAAAATGAACGCGACCCAATCGATGATATTTCTGCCTGTATATTGATGTCGACCTATTTTGCTGATCCTAATAGCAGTATCGCTATCGATGCAATCAAAGCAGAATAAAGCAGTTGAATAGGTAAAAGACACGTGTGCGGTTATAATGTCACTTCGATACATCGTACCTCTTAACGGATAAATGACTGATTACTATGACCACTGTCTCAGACCAACCTTCGCAACATAAGTCACAGCATGGTTTTGCTCCGCTTGCTATTGCCCGTATTAAAGGTGCCCAACGTGCCAACCAAATAGCGATTTATCTCATTTATGCGGCTATCTTTGCATTTGTGGTCTTTGGCACGATTGCTAGTATCAAAGCTTTCCATGATAACCAGCTACTTTATCAGTTATTTTATAATTTGCCGTATGCTTTAGTAGCTCTCACGATACCTATTACTATTTATGATGCATTGGTCGTTTATCGCTATCGCTTAAATCAACCATCAATGATTGCCATGAGTATTGGTGTATCAACTATTATATTGGTTGGTGGATTAATTTTTGCCGATACTGCATGGTTAGGACTGTCTTGTTGGCTGGGTGTGGCATTTTTATTTAAAGTAAGCTTTAAGCGGTTTTTTAATTTTTTAGAAGTAGCTGATGCTTATGAAGAAGCTGAAAGTACTGAAGTCTAGACAGTACGCCGCGATAAGCATTCAAGCAAACTACTTACCTTCAAATTCACTTATGCAGCTTTACGATTATGACTATGATCACTTCAATACCAGACACGCCTATCCACCATCATTTAGATACTCAAGGACTGATCTGTCCTGAACCTGTCATGATGCTGCACCGCGTCATTCGTAAAGCAGATGGCGGTGAAGTGATTGAAATATTGGCGACAGATCCTGCTACCACGCGTGACATTCCAAATTTCTGTCGTCATTTAGGGCATGAGCTAATTGGCCAAGAAACACTGGCTGAAAACGTAAGCTTAGACGCTGATCCTGACGAAATTACCGTCGATAACGATGATGACATGCCTACAAGCGTGACGCTGTATCGCTATCTAGTTAAGAAAAAAATGGCATGATAGGTTAGATGTTATATTAATAACTGTCTGTCATCGCTCACTTAGCCCTTACCTGAGTATTACCTTATGAGCCGTGATCGCGCCGTGCAACAGCGCCAACCTAAAGCATTGTCCGTCGATGACGAGCCAGCTTATATGACTGAGTTTCGTCAAGCCATGCTGGCGCGCGGTCTAGCAACCCGTACTCGTAATGCATATGTACGCGACCTACGCGCTTGTGATTTGACCAATCCTATCGCCCTGACACGCTGGCAGCCTGATGATGTGCTGCACTGTCTGTCACTCCTTGCTCAAGATGGCAAAACTCCGCGTACTCAAGCGCGTATGCTCTCAAGTCTGCGGCAGTTTTATCTATGGATGGTTGCCAGTAATCTGCGTGAAGACAATCCTTGTGAGCGTATCAAAAGCCCAAAGCTTGGTCGTCCTTTGCCAAAGGACTTAGCCGAGGCTGATGTCGATAATCTACTTGCTGCACCTGATACTGGCACTGCGCTTGGACTGCGTGATAAGGCTATGCTAGAAGTTTTATATGCCTGCGGTCTGCGGGTGAGTGAGTTGATCAACCTCTCATTAGAGCAAGTAAATTTAAATGCTGGCTGGCTACAAATCACGGGGAAAGGTAACAAAACGCGACTGGTACCCCTCGGCGAATATGCAGCGGATGCATTGGAAGACTATCTGTCCCATGGGCGTGGTGATTTGATTGCCCATTTAAAATCAGGAAACTGCCAAGCGGTGTTTTTGACGGCGCAAGGTGGTTATATGACGCGGCAGAATTTTTGGTACTTGCTCAAGAAGTACGCCAAAGTTGCCAGTATTGATAAAGAGCTATCGCCGCATACGTTACGTCACGCCTTTGCCACGCATCTACTCAACCATGGCGCAGACTTACGAAGCGTGCAGTTATTGCTTGGACATAGCGATTTATCAACCACGCAAATCTATACTCATGTGGCAACGGCAAGATTGCAGAAACTACATGCCGAGCATCATCCACGTGGCTAGACCTGCCATATTGTCATATTGTCATATTGTCATATTGTCATATGGCAAGCATTGAAATCTAATATTATTGATGATTGTAAAAGGAATATATCGTGTCGCAAGCTCAACCGTCTGCCTTAACGAAGCGTCAAAACTCTGCACTCAGAAACCTTACTATCATGGGTTATTTAGAAGGTACTTCTTTTCTATTGTTGCTCGGTATCGCGATGCCACTCAAATATATGTTTGATACTCCAGAAGCGGTGAGCTATGTTGGCCCAGTGCATGGGATATTATTCATTGCTTATGTTATGGTATTAATCATCACCGCGAGTAGAGTAAAAATGCCGCTTTGGGCACTACCTGCTGGTTTGCTCGGCTCGTTTTTACCATTTGGACCGTTTATATTTGATTATTTACTTAAGAAGCGGTTGGGAAAGTAAGGTAAGAAACTTCCATATATTTGATAGCACAAATATCATTTTTCCTTCAAAGACAACAGCTATGCAATACAATGAAAGATAGCTGCAAACTCACCCTTTTCTCGTTACAATACCCTTATCAAAGTGCGTCATGATATACATGCTACTAATTGGGCTGCGCACTACCTTTTACCTACCTATTATCCGAGAATCCCATGAGCCATAGACCACCTGCTGACCTATTAAAAAACGCCGAACACTGGCGCGAAGATATCAATTTTCGCCAAGACGTATTGGGCAAGCCATTTGATTTTACAACTACATGGGGTATTTTTTCACCGCAAAAACTTGATGATGGTAGCTTGATGCTGCTTGATTATGTCGATTTTGAAGCTGACGATGACTCAATCGATTTGGGTTGTGGTTATGGTGTGCTCGGTATGACGGCAGCACGTGAATGTCCAAACGGTCAGCATACATTAATCGATAAAGACTTTATGGCGGTAGAATACGCACGCCGTAACTGTGAGAAAAACGGTCTAAACAATGTCGATGTGCATTTATCAAACGGCTTCAATCACGTAGCAAAAGACAAAGACTTTAGCCTTGTGATGTCAAACTTACCAGCCAAAGTCGGCAAAGAGCAGCATTATTTATACTTTCTCGATGCCTATGCACGCATGCGTAAAGGTGGACGTTTTTATGTCGTCACGATCAACGGCCTACGCCAATTTGTGAAGCGTTCGTTTACCGAAGTTTTTGGTAATAGTGATAAAATCAAACAAGGTAAAACCTATACTATTACGATGGCGACCAAAGACTAGTTTGAGATTTACCTAATTGTGTTTCTGTCATTTGAACTGAAATTAAAATCGACATAAAAAAGCACGCTAAATTAATTTAGCGTGCTTTTTATTTTGTATAGCTAGCTGTCATTCTACATTTGGCGTTTTATTAAGTATCCGCCCAGTAATGCGCTACCGATAATCGGTAATAGCACCATGAGCATCGGTGAAAAACCTGTGGCTAGCGATACAAAGCCAACTAAATCTTGAATATAGCTGAATAACAGACCAAACAGCAGTGCCACAACGATACGCAAGCCTAAGCTGTGCGTCCGTAGCGAGCCGAAGACAAATGAGCAAGCAACAATCACCAGCGATAATATCGACAACGGTGATAAAAGCTTTTGCCAAAAGGCGACTTCATGATCTAAGGAACGACTGCCTTGTTGGCGCATAAAGGTGCGATGCTCATACAGCTGCGTCAATGACAAATCCTCTGCCTTACGCGTCAGTAAATACACAGACTCTGGAGCAAAAGGCAAGCTCAGTGTATCTGATGGTGATATAGCCTGACTACTCTCAAAGCCCTGATTGATAGAAAGCTCAACCATATCGTCTAGCTGCCACTCGTAACGATACTGCTCGCTTGGCTTGTCACTATTCACATCAATTGGCTCACGGCCAGTGTACTGTCCGCCTTCCGCATGGACAGCAGTTTGCAAGTTACCATCGTTATCCAAATGCCAGCGTTTAACCTCACCAATATTGCCTGCGACATCAGCATAATCAATATATAAAATATCGCTACCATCAGGTGTCGCACTACCATCTTCTGCGCTGTCGAATCGTGGCTGAATTGTCCAGTATCCACGTACCGAGGTAACTAGCGAGGCGCTGTCCTCACCGTTAATCTGCTTTGCCAATTGATTAGAAGACGGTAGGACAAACTGATTAATAGCCAAGGCCAATAGCACAAATATCAAAGCAGGCTGCAATACCCAGCCAACGATACGATAGATACTGACGCCAGCCGCGCGCATGACAACCAGCTCACTTTTATTAGCCAGTAAGCCCAGCCCTATCACAGCACCCAGTAGCGCACCTGTTGGGATAAACTGCTCTAAAAAGTATGGCGAGCGATAAAATATATATTTAAGCGCCTCTCCCATGGTGTAACCATCATCTAACGACTCAAGTTCTGATAAATAAGAAAAAATAAGTTGTAATGCCCACAAACCAATAACGGCAGCAACTATAGCTAATAGAGCGTTCAGTTTTACATAACGGCTAAGGACCTTTAGATTGGCAGGTTTCTTGGCTAAGTGAACAGACTCGGCTGATTTAGCAAATAAAGAGCGCATTAAGACTGCCCTCCTTGTGAGCTGTTATTCTGGCTATCTATGTCGCTAACTGAATTAATTGCGACAGCAGCTAGCCTATTTTCTTGTTTGCGAAAGCGCAGTCGATGTTGCACACGGCTACCCCAGTTCATGTAAAGCGCCAATGCCATAAACCCTAAGATAAGCCATACATATGCCCATACGCTGATGCTGTCTTTGCTCACAGCGTTTTTGAGCGAAATGATACCCAATGCACAGCTGACAAATAATAAGATAGAAGGAAACAAACGCAGCCAACGTCCCTGACGCGGTCGCACTTGCGCAAGTGGCACGGCCAACATAGGCGCGATAATCATCAGCCATGGTAATGCCAAACGATAGCCAAGCTCACTTTGGGCAGCACGCATTGCACTATTCGTACCTGATGGTGAACTACTCGTTGCGGCTTGCCACAACGGTCCAATCTCTTGCGTTTCGATATTATCTTCGGTGATGACTTCCTGAGAGGACTCAGTCAAGGTAATGCGATAGCGATCAAAAGCAACTTGATTATACTTTAGGCTGCCTGCACCAACTTCGTAACGACGTCCTTGGAACAGATCCAATTGAGTCACACCACTATTGCCAGTATCT
The DNA here is from genome assembly GCF_052376135.1 of Psychrobacter sp. AOP7-C1-14. Taxonomy (NCBI): domain Bacteria; kingdom Pseudomonadati; phylum Pseudomonadota; class Gammaproteobacteria; order Moraxellales; family Moraxellaceae; genus Psychrobacter; species Psychrobacter sp. AOP7-C1-14. Next base: position 151,645 of record NZ_JBQSVH010000002.1, read on the forward strand.
ACTTGCTCAGCACGCTTAGCTAGCGTGATGGTGTCTTTGCTAATATCCTTTGCACCGCTATTTATAATATCTTTTGGAATATCAGAGATGCCAATTTGTTCGGCTGTTTCGTTATCAATTGTATTATTCATATCAGCATTAGTGGCATCGACACTTTCAGCAGCCCCACTTTTTTTCGCAGGTTCAGATTGGATCAATATCACATCTTGTAGTTTTTTCTTATCGTCGCTGAGACTACCCACGTATAGATGATAGTTACCGCTACTGATAAACTCGTTCGGACGAATCAAATCAAATGCACTGGTCAATGCTTGCTGCTGCCAGACAGCCTCAGACGAGCGTACGCCCCAAGGTTTGCCAACGACGGATAGTGCCGCTTCACCAACGAACAATGCTAATATTAACGGTGTCATTAGCCGAGCAAGCTTTCCACGAGATACGCCGCTAGCATTAATTACTGCCATCTCTTGATCGACATACAAGCGGCCAAATACCAACATCAGAGCAATAAAAAAAGCTAACGGTAAGATGAGCTCTAAAAAGTACGGTAGGTTATAACCAATGATCGTAAACAGTAGGCTGACATCCAAACGACCTTCGGCGGCGATGCCAAAATAGCGTATCAAGCGACCGCCAAGCATCATCACTATCAAAAACCCCAGCACTAAGGCTGTGGTCGAAGCAACTTGTTGTGTCATGTAGCGGCGTAATATCACAATGGGTACTCTTAAACGGTTGGTATGCGCGTGATTGGTGATAGACTTATTGAATATTAAGGTTATACGACGACATATCATCAGCATGATATGAGTGATTCAAATATTCAAATAACAATAAACGTTGCCAAGCGAATGATTAGCCATAATCAATAAACACAAGCGACAGATATAACCGCTAATGCTAGCATATTTTGCCTAAAAATGACTGTGAAATGTGTTTGAAAACATTACGCACACCTTGCTGATAGCGCATTATTGACAACAGATGAGAAATATAGCAAATATTGGATAAATAAGTGGTAAAACCTCAGATGACATCAAATTGATGTTGCGAATTTTTTGCTTTATTTATTTTAGAAAGGTTTGTTTGCCATTCGTATCATCGACCCTCTATCTCTGTTATTAGTTGCTAGACTGATTGATAGAAAAATATACCTATACTGTCAAACGGAGAATAATACCAATGAATAAAACAACCTCTACGCCCTCTACCCTACTTGAACTCGCTGGTGGGTCATTCGATTCGCTTGACTGGTCAAATTGCGCGCTCGTTCTTATCGACTATCAAAACGAATACGTCGATGGCGCGATGCCATTAGGGGAGGCTGGGACAAAAGCCATAGCCAATGCGCGTTTATTACTCGATAAAGCGCGTCAGCAAAATCTACCTATCTTTCACATTACTCATCACGGCGCAGAGAATGGCAACGTTTTTGATCCTTTATCCGCTAATGTTGAAATAGTAGAGCAGTTGCAGCCGCAAGATGGCGAAACAGTGATTGCCAAACAGCATCCGAATGTTTTTTATGATACACAGCTACAATCATTAATTTCAGCAGAATCAAAAAAGCAGATTATTTTTGCTGGCTTTATGAGTCACATGTGCGTCAGCTCAAGCGCTCGCGCCGCATTTGATTTAGGCTTCGATAGCTTTGTCTGCCACGATGCCTGTGCTACCCGCGACCTACCTAGCACTACAAGAGAGACTATCAGGGCCGACATTGTGCATAATACTGCCATGGCAGCACTGCAAGACAGATTTGCCGCGATGGTAACGACCGATGAACTGGTCAACGGCTAATTTACAACGCTAAATTATAGTGTAAGTTAGCACAGCGCAATAATTCAAACGCATTACCTAAGCTTTGCTAACTGCGCACTATTATCGCAATATGCTACACTACTGTGGTTGCTCGACAGACCAAATAATCTAATAATCTGACAGGTATAAGCAGTTATACAAATCCTGCATTTTTCATAACTCTAATAAGGATAACTATATGAATATCAAATTATCTCAGCATTTACCAAAGACCCATACACAAAAAATCCTGAAAAAAGAAGCCAAAAGCAAAGACGATGCTTGTCTGGTTGTATTGGTCGATGACAAGAAAAACATTCTGGCTGAATCTGTGCTGACCGAATATACCGCTCGTATTGAGCAGTTGATTGAAGTATCACATTTTAAGGGTACTGCATGTGAGACTGTTGCTGACTACGCATTAGCAGGTGATAAAAAAACCACCAAGCAAAATCCTGTTCAACTGCTATTGGTCGGTGTGGGTAACACTGATAAATTCAATAATTCAGTACTGCAAAAAATCGCCAATACTATTTATAGCAGCACACAAAAGCGTGTCTCTTCTATTACTGTTGCATTAGGCGATGCGCTAGAAGAAAATCATTTTGGTCAGTTTGCGCTTAACCTAATGGCAGCCAGCTATCGCTTTGACAAATACAAGTCTGAGCAAGCGACTCCTGTAGTGACTGATGTTTATCTATTAGCTGACGAATCTCTAAAACCTGCACTTGCATTTGCTCAATCGGTATTCGCTGGTCAGAGCCTCACTCGTGATGTGGCCAATGAACCTGGCAACATCTGCTTCCCAGCTTACATGGCTGAACAAGCTCAAGAACTTGCAAAAACTTACCCTGACTTATTAACCGTCAAGGTATTAGGTGAAGACGAAATGTCAGCGCTAGGTATGCATTGTTTCTTAGCCGTCGCACAAGGCTCTACCAAAGAAGGTAAGCTTGTGCTCATGGAATACCGTGGTAAATCAGAATTTAGTGCCGATGCAAACAATACAGAACAAACCACTAACAACGCAAAAGTAAGTGGTCTAAAAGCATTGGCTGATAAACTGCCAACCAAAAAATCAGCTAAAAAAGCAGATAAAGCTAGCGATAATAATGCACAAACTGTCAATGACGACGCACCTATCGTATTAGTCGGTAAAGGCGTGACCTTTGATTCAGGCGGTATCTCAATCAAGCCAGGTGCGGCGATGGATGAGATGAAATTTGACATGGGTGGTTCGGCGTCAGTACTCGGTACGATTAAAGCATTGTGTGAAGCGCGTCTACCAATCAATGTCGTTGGCGCCCTAGCCTGCGCTGAAAACATGCCATCAGGTGATGCAACTCGCCCAGGCGATATCGTCAAAGCGATGAATGGCAAGTCAGTTGAAATCTTGAATACGGATGCTGAAGGTCGTTTGGTGCTAGCCGATACTCTGTGCTACGTGCAGCGTTATCAGCCAAAAGCTATCATCGATGTTGCCACATTGACTGGCGCCTGTGTCGTTGCATTAGGTCATGTTCGTTCAGCCGTGTTTAGTAATGATGAAGACGTCCTGTTTGATCTAGAAAATGCAAGTAACCTATCAGGCGATCTTGTCTGGCATATGCCTTTAGATGACGACTATCAAGCGCAGCTTGACTCACCAATCGCTGATATGCAAAACATCGGTGGCAAAGGCGCTGGCGCCGTAACTGCTGCCTGCTTCTTGTCTCGTTTTGTTGAAGAAGGTCAAGCATGGGCGCATTTAGACATCGCTGGCACTGCATGGAACTCAGGTAAAGACAAAGCAGCAACTGGACGTCCAGTACCATTGTTTATGCAATATCTAAAAAACAGTGCAGAGATGGTTTAATCCATTTATGAAAATTAGTTTTTATGTATTAAGTGAGAGTAAGGCCCAAGATTTCTTGGGCTTTATTTGTCAGCTTACTCAGACGGCGCTTAACAAAAGCGCTCAGTCTTTGCTGATTTTAATTGAAGATAACACATTGTTATCAAATCTAGATACGGCGCTCTGGGCACAAGAAGCCACGAGTTTTATACCACATCAAGTTCTTTCTGATATTACTGCTGAAAGTGATGATATCAATGCTAACCCCAACGTTGCTAATCCTGAATTATTAGCGCCCGTAATGCTTGGCAAACATATGCCAGCAGGTTTTAATGGTATCGTTCTTAATACGACAACACGTCCTGTTAACGATTTTATGGCTTCTACTAATAACTCAAACCCCTCCCGAGTCCTTGAGCTGATCCGACCTGATGCCACAAGCACCCAAGAAGGTCGTAATAAATATAAAGCCTACCAGCAATTAGGTTACGATTTAACCCACTTTAAGGTATAGCTCTGCCGTTTACTCCCCCTTCATCTTTTACAATGAAATATACCGCCTATCTTATATATCACAACCTATACCGCCACTTTTACTCTCATGAATGAGATATTATAAGTAGCTGGCCTTTACCTATAAGTGCTGCATTCTTTTTATACTTATTAGATGACTCTGCTATCTCTCCGTTTGCACGCAACAGCCACTGCTATGAACAGTATGCGAATATGTCAAAAAATGCTACTATCCATCGATAAATTTTCTGTTGTGACAATTCACTTACTTTTAACGGACTTGAGGGTGTACAGATGCGTTCATTAATTGCGATGTACCAGCGTATAGGGCTGGTGCCGCTCATTATTATTGGTTTGGTGCTAGGGGTATTGATTGGTTGGCTAGTGCCAAGTATCGGCACCGCAATAGGGTTACTTGGTACACTCTTTGTCGGTGCACTAAAAGCCGTCGCTCCCATCCTAGTATTTGTGCTGGTTATGGCAGCGATTAGCCAACATCGCAGTGGTAATGAAGTCTACGTAAAGCCTGTGCTTATCATGTACATGTTCGGCACTTTTTTAGCCGCGCTAACAGCAGTTGGTGCTAGCTTCTTGTTCCCGACTGAACTGGTCTTAATAAACGCTGATATCGCACAGGTTCCACCTGCTGACCTAAAAGAAGTTTTGACAAACTTGCTCATGAACTTGGTGGCCAATCCGATTAATGCAATCGCTGAAGCCAACTATATTGGTATCTTAGCATGGGCAATTATTATCGGTTTTGCATTGCGCCAAGCCAGTGATACTGCTCGCAATGTCGTTGGTGATTTCGCTGATGCCATTTCGCAAGTGGTTAAATGGATTATTGCTCTAGCGCCATTTGGTATCTTAGGCCTAGTCGCTAGCACCGTTGCTGAGACAGGCTTTGCTTCTTTGGCAGGCTACGCACGTATCTTGATGGTATTGATCAGCTGTATGTTATTCATTGCGTTGGTTGCAAATCCGCTTATCGTCCTTGTGAAAACGGGTAAAAATCCTTATCCACTCGTGTTCAAATGTCTGCGCGAATCAGGGATTACTGCCTTCTTTACTCGCAGTTCAGCGGCTAATATTCCAGTCAACATGAACCTTGCCCGTAAGCTTGGTTTGCATGAAGACACTTATTCGGTGACCATTCCACTAGGTGCCACTATCAACATGGCTGGTGCTGCGATTACGATTAACGTCTTAACGCTTGCTGCTGCTCACACGTTGGGTATCGAAGTAACATTTGCCTCTGCATTGTTATTAAGTCTGGTTGCTACGATTAGTGCTTGCGGTGCTTCTGGTGTTGCTGGTGGTTCGTTATTACTAATTCCACTCGCTGCTAGCTTGTTTAGTATTCCAAATGATATCGCGATGCAAGTAGTTGCGATTGGCTTTATCATCGGTGTAATTCAGGATTCAGCTGAAACTGCCTTGAACTCTTCAACTGATGTGTTGTTTACAGCAGCGGCAGATCCTACTTATTCGCGTTAATTGTCGTTGAAATGCTTTCTATAGATATAAAAAAGGGCCTTTAAATGGCCCTTTTTTTATGCAATATTTTGATTACTTTAGATTGTCTATATCGACTTCGATAACTGGTGTTTGCTGCTCTATTTGGCGTTTGAGTTGACGCAGTTGCTCAACCTCATCTAGCAGCTCAAGTATCAAACCGATGGCAGGTACGCTGGCTTCAAAGTCACGACTCAAGCGCGATGCACGGCGCACTGTCGTCAGCTGATAACCAGTAAATTTCTCATGCTCTAGTGCATCATATTCAATGATGTTTTCTTCGATTAGTTCGATGACCCATTGGCGCTCTTGGCCACAGGCAGAGACCAGTTCATCTAAGCTCATGATGATATCTGTAAATTCAGTCGAGTGGTTCATAGCTATTATCCTCGTTTTCTCTTCATTTCATCGGTATCTTATTCATCTCTGCTATTTATTTATCACTTCGGTAATAAACAACGGTTATTCAGAATCTTGTCTAACGACTAATATCGGTATCAGCAAAGGCTTGCTTTAGCTGCTCATAAGCCTGTGTCGATGCATCATTACTGACATCAGGATTAACAATATTTAAAGTTAGATACAAGTCACCTGCTTGCTTGGCAGGGATACCTTTGCCTTTAAGACGTAAATTGCTACCAGACTTACTGTTTTTAGGAATAGTCACGCCAAGCGTACCCGCTGGCGTACTGACATTGATTTTTTCACCCAGTGCCGCTTCCCAAGGTGCAATATTTACGGTTTGATAAACGTCTGCGCCTTCTATACGAATATTGGCATTATGGCGAATCTTAACCTTCAAAAACAAATCACCATTTTTACCATTACGACTACCAGCAGCACCTTGCCCTGCTAAACGAATCTGTTTACCATCAGTGATACCTTTCGGGATTTTGATTTTAAGGGTTTTATTATCATAGTCGACATTGCCATTGGGCTGACGAATAGGGACATTTAGTTTGATACTATAGTCGTCACCACTGTAGACTGAAGATAAGTCAACGGTAATCTCAGCATGCTGATCCTGACCTTTGCTATCTTGCGTCCCAAAATCACCGCCAAATTGATCAAAACCGCTGCTTTGAGAGCGACTACCCGTTTGCCCGCCAGCTGACCCACGCGCGCCGCGACCAAATGCTGAAAAAATATCATCGAAGCGAAAACCGCCATCACCAAAGGCTTCTCCATCACCAAACTGATCTTTGATGTCTTCCCAACGAAAACCACCTTGACCCGCGCCAGCTTGCCCACCACCACTAAACCCACTTGAGCTATTTTGATCCGCAAACGGGTTGTTTAGCATAGCGTCATACTCAGCGCGCTTGTCTTTATCCCTGATCGTTTCATACGCGTTATTTATTTCTGCAATCTTATTATCAGCGTCTGGATGATCGCTGACATCAGGATGGTATTGACGAACGAGCTTACGGTATTTTTTTTTGATATCAGCGTCTGAGGCGTCTTTTTTGACCCCTAAAATGTCATAGTAGTTTTTCTCTGCCATGTTATTTTCCCTCAAATAAAAACATATTAGTGGTATCAGTCTGCCACTTTCAAACAATACGGTATAAACGGCTACTAGATTTTGCTATAGCAGTTTTTGTGGCCTCCTTATTATCATAGCAATAATTACTATAAATACCGTTATATAAATATTACCAGTAATGATGCCAAACAGTATCTACTATACTTTCTAGTATAGAAAAAAACGCTTGTACATTAGGCTAAACTTTTTCAAAAGTTATCATTATCAGTTTTCTAATAATATTAAAATAATACCAAACCCTTTGTTTTTAGAATTTAGCAATAATTTAGAAAGTTTTGCTTACACAATATTATCTACTTCTAAATAGCGTTTTATAACGTCAAGTATGCTATATCGATAGATTTGGTCTTTATATATTACCTATTTATATTGTGTGATTGGCTTTCTAGTATTTTGTCGGCTTCTTTATGAGAATCACTCTTTATAAGACTAATTTTAGTTTCTTCATCATCATTATTTTTGCTAAAAAGTATCTATTTTTCCTTAAAAAACAGTTATTTGACCTCATGAGTTTTTTACATAGCAGTAATAATATGACAAGCTAGCTCTTGTAAAATCCCCTGTTATTCATACTCATAGGGAGTATAGATAACGTAGGCAAGAGCATCTGTCTATTTTATTAATTGCTTAAAGGTATTAAATGTCTTATTTAATCAAGTCTTTGGTTGTCACTTTATCGCTGCTACTTAGCACCACAGTTTTCGCTGCCAATACCAGTTATTATGGTAGTAAGTTTCATGGTAAGCGCACAGCTAGTGGTAGTATCTTCGACATGAACTCTTTAACCGCTGCACATCGCACGTTACCGTTCGGCACGAAGGTACAAGTAACCAACCAAAAGACAAAGCAGAGCGTCGTTGTAAAAATCACGGATAGAGGACCTTTTATTCGAGGCCGTATTCTTGATTTATCAAAAGCCGCTGCTGGTGAAATAAACTGTCAGCTTTGTACGACTACGATGGAAATACTGTCGTACGGTGATGGCAAATATCGCAAGGAATGATGTAATAAAAAAGGGATGGCTTATGCCATCCCTTTTTTATGTCTGCTTCTATAACTAACTATCTAGAACGCTTTATGCAAACTTAGCTTCCATCTCTTCTAAAGTCGTCATTGATAGTAGTAACTTCTCTTCATTATCACTGTGCTGCTGCTGTAGCGCTGTTTGTTCATTGAGTAATACAAGCAAGTCAGACTTACGGCTATCTTCGTACAGCTCTGTATCAGCCAATTTTTCTTCAAGCGTCACGAGCTGCTTATCAATCTTAGCCAGTGTCTTTTCTGTTTCCTCTATCTCGCGGCGGATAGGTGCTGTCATTTTACGCTGTTCAGCAGCTAATTTACGCTGCTCTTCTTTACTAAGTGCAGACGGCGTAGCTTTACGGTTTGATGAAGTATCAGATGATTCATTACTTACTGAGCTATTATTAGTTTCACGTGAAACAAACTTCTTACTCTCTTTTTTACTTTTTTTCTTACCAGTATTTTTATCTGCTGCGTTCTCTTGTTTACGCTTCTCTGCTAGCCATTTACCATAATCGCCAATATCACCATCGAACTCTTCGATAATGCCATCGTGTACCAGATATAGCTCATCACAGACATTGGCAATCAGCTCTCGATCATGTGATACTAGTACCACTGCCCCTTTGAAGCCTTGCAATGCGATAGTCAATGCTTGACGCATTTGTAAGTCTAAATGGTTGGTAGGCTCATCAAGTACAAGGACGTTTGGACGCTGCCAAACAATCAATGCCAAGGTCAAACGCGCACGCTCACCACCTGAGAACAGCTCACTTGGGGTATCAATGCGCTCACCGCGAAAGTCAAAGCTACCCAAAAACGAGCGCAGCATTGCATCAGAGGTTTTACCTGCTAGACGACGTAGCATCTCTATAGGCGTTGCTTTGGCATCTAGGATATCCATCTGATGCTGATTGAAATAGCCCAATTTTAGGGTATCTGAAACGCGGTATTTCCCTGTTAATATGCCAAGCTCACCGACCAATGCTTTAATCAACGTTGATTTACCAGCACCGTTCATGCCCAATAAGCCAAGACGAGTATCAGGAGTCACCTGTACATTAGCATTGCGTAATAGCGGTGTTTCACTATAGCCAATATCTGCGTGAGTCAGCTCAATCAGCGGTGAGCTCATGTTTGCTGGCTCATAGAATTGGAATGAGAATGGGTTGTCAGCCATCATTGGTGACAGCTCCGCCATACGCTCAAGCTGCTTAATGCGGCTCTGGGCCTGTTTGGCTTTACTGGCTTTAGCACGGAAACGACGAATAAAGTCATCCAAGTGAGCCTTGGTCGCTTCTTGCTTTTCAAACGCTTGCTGCTGCTGCGCCATGCGCTCGTGACGGGTACGGATAAACTGCTGATAGTTACCAGTATATAGGGTGATTTTCTGTTGCTCTACATGCAAAATATGACCAACTGTCGCGTCCAAAAACGCTTGGTCATGCGAGATGACGATGACCAAACCCATATAAGCATTGATCCATGTTTCAAGCCACAAGATAGCATCTAAGTCCAAATGGTTGGTTGGCTCATCGAGTAGCATCAGGTCAGCACGGCTCATCAAAGTCTTGGCAAGGTTTAAGCGCATGCGCCAACCACCAGAAAACCCTTCTACTGGTAGCTCATGCTGGCTAGTCTTAAAACCAAGACCTGCCATAATTTGTGCCGCTTTGGTCGGCGTACGATATCCATCAATCTCATCGAACTGCTGATGCAATACACCAATTTGCTCATCGCTAACGCTACTTAAATCATTTAGCGCAGCATTAATCTCATACCACTGCTCATCACCGCTCAATACATAATCGATTGCAGACTGCGTCGTAGCACCAACTTCCTGTGCCATATGCGCCACATGCCAACTATCAGGAATACTGACTTCACCTTTATCAAGGGTGACCTCTGTATCGCCTGTACCCATCTGCGTCAGTAATAGCGCAAATAAAGTAGATTTGCCTGTGCCGTTGTTGCCCGTCAGTCCAACTTTGTGACCTGGATGGAGCTGAAAGCTTGCACCTGCAAACAATTCACGACCATCACGGCGAACACCAACGTCTTTAAATTCGATCATATAATTTCTTCATCTCAACAATAATATAGATATAGGGCAATAAGAAGCGCACATAGGGTATGTCAACTGGCGGCTATTATTTCAAACGCTTGCCCTATAGGCAAACAATTAAATAACTATTTCAAAACTAACTATTTATTACGCTAAAAACCTTAAGTTTCACAAGTAACTCTTGAGCTCATACATGCTTGTTCCTATTATAAAGGTTATGACCACAAAATACCGTAATACGACCAATAAGCTTTGAGACTTCCTAATATTGTTGAGTAGGATTTAATCGCATAGCGATATTATTGGTTAGTAAGATTTTTAGCATGAGCTTTCAGCGCAATTTTTTTAGATAATTCCACATCAAGCTTGAGGCACTGCTTGTTCGTTAGTAACATTCAGTAGTCGTACCACTCTTGACAAACGAAACAGTACCCCCATTATGATATACTGCTACAAAATAAGTGCCCACCATCAATAGAGGCAATAAAGTGTTGTAGTGGCACAAATACCATTTTGAAATTGTACAAGCAGCTTATAATGCACCAATAGCTTTGCCATAATGACAGCACCCAATTAAATCAAACGCCGTACGTATCTTTATTTGCAAGTACCCTATTGCAAGCCTAAACAGGACGACGACCGCATTTGATCCTAGCAACTGAGGTAGATATGAACGAATCAGCCAACCAATTTAGTCCAAGCGCCAGCCAACCAGTGGACCCAACCGTATTAAGCCTAACCGATAGTGCGGCGCAGAAAGTACGCCGTCTACGCGAAGAAGAAGGCGATAGCGACCTTATGCTACGTGTTTATGTGACGGGCGGTGGTTGTTCTGGTTTTTCTTACGGGTTTAACTTTGCCAACGATCTAAATGAAGACGATGCCAACTTTGATAATGGTGATGTGACGTTAGTCGTCGACTCGCTAAGCTATCAATACTTGCAAGGCTCTACCGTCGATTATACCGAGGGACTAGAGGGGGCACGTTTTGTTGTGACCAATCCGAATGCTACAACCACTTGCGGCTGCGGCTCATCATTCTCTATATAGGCTGAATAGACACCGTCGCACTATGACTGTTGAGATGATGAAGTAGTGCACAAGCGATATCTCAAATAGCTTGTAGACATAATGGATAAAGCATCTATCTTTCAAGTAGATGCTTTTTTTATCAAACTATTTGGGCAAAACAACGCTATATTCGAGATAAACCTATATTAAAAAACAGGGTCAAAATCTTCACAAATCGCTTTGCTTAAAGCTTATCGTATTTGTAATTGTCCGTGGTTTTCAAGACAGCTTTGAGCTAAACTGACGGAATTATTGACCTAACACTTACCTATTTTATGGACAAACGCTTATCGTGTTTTGATCCGCCATAATAAACAACAATAGATGACTATTATGAGTAATTTTGCGAGTAGCTTTGTTAATTTCGAAATCCCTAATTGGTTTGATAGCACACACTTGACGGGAATGCTCCGCGGTATCGAAAAAGAGGGCCTTCGCGTAAAACCTGATGGTTTCTTGGCACAGACCCCGCATCCAACCAAACTTGGGTCAAAACTTACTCATCCTTTTATTACTACCGATTACTCAGAAAGTCTGCTTGAACTCATCACAGAACCAAAGTCCTCACCAAAAGAGACTCTCAATATGCTGCGCCAATTGCACGTATTGGTCTATCAGGGTATACCTGAAGGTGAGCTAATGTGGCCATTATCGATGCCTTGCATGCTGTCTTCTAAAGATGAAGATATCCCACTAGCTGATTATGGTAATTCTAATACGGGTAAGTTAAAAACCCTATATCGTAGTGGTCTTGGTATTCGCTATGGTCGCCGCATGCAAACGATTGCTGGCCTGCATTACAATTTGTCTTTTGGTGATACGTTGTTTGAGACGTGGCAAGCCAAAACATCGACCGCACAAAGCCAAACATTGACAGAGTTCAAAAACGAAAAATACTTAGGACTGATTCGTAATTTTAAACGTCTGACTAGCCTCGTTTTATATTTACTCGGAGCCAGTCCAAGCGTTTGTCCTTGTTTCTTGGCAGGGCGTGAGCACGATTTAGAGTTGCTCAATGATTCAACCTATTACAAGCCTGCTGCTACTAGCCTGCGTATGGGTAAGCTTGGTTATACCAATAGCGTGCAAGAGCAGCTCGATATTCGTTATAACTATCTACCAGAGTATGTCGCTGGTCTGCGCCGTGCCATTCAAACCCCTCACGAAAGCTTTGCGAAACTTGGTTTGAACGATGAAGACGGCAATCCGATCCAAATCAACAACCATATTCTGCAAATAGAAAACGAGTACTACAGCCCTATTCGTCCTAAACAGATCGCAATGAGCGGTGAAACACCAACCGAAGCGCTTGAACGTCGTGGTATCGCCTATGTCGAGTTCCGTGCTATTGATCTTGATCCATATAGTGACGTGGGCATTCGCCTCTCTAGCGCTTGCTTCTTAGAAGTAATGGCGCTGTATTGTCTGTTCAGTGATTCACCAGACCTGCTACCTGAAGAAGAAGAATCGCTCGCTATCAACCTTGAGCGTGTGGTCAACGAAGGTCGCCGTGATGACTTGCATATTATCAACAATGGTCAAGAGCAATCACTTGAAAGCTGGATGCTAACGCACCTAGAGCGTATGCAGCCACTTGCCGCATTACTTGATGCTCATTATGGTGGTAACGATTACCGCGCTGCCGTCGCGTTGATGCAAGGCAAAGCAGGACACTCTGAGTCGACTATCTCCGCACAAGTGAATTCCGACAGTAAGCGCTTAGGCAGCTTATGGCAGCTTGGCTTTACATTGGCTCAACAGCATCGCGAGTCTTTACTGCAGCAGACACTTAGTCCAAATACTCAAGCTAAATACGAAGTACTGGCAGAAAAATCTATCTTGCAGCAAGCTGAGATTGAGCAGTCTGAAACAGAAGACTTTATGGAGTTTTTACAACAATATCGCTAGCCTTTAATTACTGAACCTTAACTGCTAGCTTTTAATTGCTAAGTTTTGATGACTGGTTGTTGGTTATTAAATTTTGACTGCTTAATCTTGATTGCTGCCCTACATCTATTATAGATAAACATATAAGAGTAACCGCACAATGCGACAGCTAACCACTTACCGTAACCTGCAAGTATTTTTGGTAATAATGGCCATCATAGGCATGAGTTTTGCGCTGTTTTATTTACAGCGCCACCTAGGGCTTTCTCCTTGCCCGCTCTGTATTTTTCAGCGTGTTGGCTTAATAGTCATGGGCGGTTTTGCCCTGATATCAGCATTGTTCAACCCTAAATCTAAAGTGATAAGGCTACTACTGTGGCTTGGTAGCTTAGTAGGTATTGGTTGGGCAACGGCGGTAGCAGCCCGCCATGTATGGTTGCAATATTTGCCTGCTGACCAAGTACCTTCTTGTGGACCAGGACTGAACTATTGGCTTGATACGCTTCCTATTCTACAAGTGTTCGAAGAAGTCTTTGCCGGTTCTGGCGAATGTGCTTCTGTTGATTGGACATTCATGGGATTAAGCATACCTGAGCAATCTTTGATTTTATTTAGTATTCTACTGATTGTACATATATTGATATTATTGCGTATCGTCAAGCCTACTAATTAAAATCCTATCGCTTAATAAGAGGTTAGGTTTTATTCCTGCTTCTACTTTTGAAACAGACATTGCTATCTTCGATACAGTGTCTGTTTTTTTATCTACTATTATACCGCCCCCATAACCTGTATTGGTTATACCGATAAGTATTTCTACGATTTCTTTTATTTCTAGAAATTTTCGGTAACAACAAAAAGCCCACAGAGATGTTTTTTAGCTTTTGATATCTTTAGTCAGCTTTTATCATAAATGAATAAGTATCAGATATTTATCGCTTTCTATTCATAAGCTATCTGCATTTTACATATAAGATAATGCTCTCAAGCTCTCAATTTATATTACTACTATGCGCCCATTCCTCATTGTCCTGATTTTTGACAGTGGTTTTATGGTGTCTATAGTATAGATGAGCTTGAAAAATACTTGTTAATAACTGTTTTTGGTATAACCATGATATATCTTGCTCCTGTTCACTCTACTACGTTAACTATAGTAAAACGGTGGCGTCCTGCGTTATTTGTAGCATCACTATGCGCGTTGATCGTAGGCTGTGATAGCGCTTCATCTAATACCGACAAAGACATGGTATCTACATTCGCTGCTACTAGTCCTGAATCACAAGGTGATTCGCAAGCATTGCAGGATGAGAATGTTGAGCTAGCGAGTGATGACGAGACAAGTGAAATGGTGGAAGGGCAGTCGCTGATTGCTGCTGCTCAGTCAAACAAAAATACTTATGTAGATAGCTCTATGGAGCGATCAGAAGCAAAGAGCAGTATGCTGCAAGCAACATTGATGGGCGATTATGGCGGTATGGTCTCTTGTACAGACTGTGACAGTATCGACGTCACGTTGAATCTATTCGCTGATGGGTCTGTATTAAAAGCAAGCAACTACCATAACCCCAAAGAATCAAAAGCACCCCTACTCGAATCCGGTGTCTACCGACAGGATAATGACAAAATCACGATTGTTTATGAAAGCAAAAACATCGAGACCTATCGCATACAAGACAATCATCTAGTACGTATGGATGAGCATCATAATTTAGATAACGACTATACATTATCTCGCAAATAATAAACGGATCAACAAGAACTACCTGAACAAAAGCGTCATAATACCAGTTGTTAATTAGTCTATCGCTCAATACTAAAACAGCTAAAATCTATTAGCTATATAGCGCCTACTTGTTAGGCGTTTTTTATTAGTCATCGAACAGGGTTTACTTTACAATGATTGCTGGTTTGCCCAGCTAATATATTGGTCGCTAGGTATCAATAGTATTTATTTTTAATGATAACAGCTAAGTACTTCTAATTTTATTTTATCAGCTCTCTATTCTTTTCACTTAAGCGCGTACGGAACGTCTATGCATATTCATATTCTTGGTATTTGTGGTACTTTTATGGGCTCACTGGCATTGCTAGCTCGTGCGCTTGGGCATACGGTCACAGGTTCAGATGCCAATGTCTACCCTCCTATGTCTACTCAACTCGAAAATGCTGGCGTGACTATCGAAGAAGGCTATCTAATAGAGCACTTGCAACCAACGCCAGATCTAGTCGTCGTTGGCAATGCGATGAAACGCGGCATGGATGTGATTGAGTACATGCTAGATAATGGCTTACGCTATACCTCAGGTCCGCAGTTTTTATCTGAGCAAGTATTGCAGTCACGTCACGTAATTGCCGTTGCAGGGACTCATGGCAAGACCACAACTACAACTATGCTGGCGTGGATATTACATTATGCTGGTATTGATACAGGGTTTCTCATTGGTGGTGTGCCATTGGTTGATACGACTGACAAGCACCTACAGCAAGTGTTTGCGCACAGCAGCTATTTGGGTGCTGATAAAAGTGATGATAACGAATCCGGCTATTTTGTGATTGAAGCAGATGAGTACGATTCTGCGTTTTTTGATAAGCGTTCGAAGTTCGTTCACTATCGTCCACGCACGGCTATTTTGAATAACCTTGAATTTGATCATGCAGATATCTTTGCGGACCTTAATGCGATACAAACTCAGTTCCACCATATGGTACGCATGATTCCAAGCACTGGCAAAATTATCATGCCAACCGCGACCACCAGTTTAGAAGACACGCTAGCAAAAGGGGTCTGGACACCTATTTGGCGTACCGCTGTCATTGACTCTACTCTAGCTGATACCAGCGAAAGCGCGCGTACTCTAAAGGATAGTAGCGATTGGCAGGCTGAGCTGATTCAAACAGATGGTAGCCAGTTCAAAGTCAGTTTAGCCGCTGATAAAGAGACCACTGCCATCGTAAACTGGTCAATGAGCGGCATTCATAACGTCAACAATGCGCTAGTTGCCGTGGCTGCTGCCTACAACGTTGGCGTCAGTGTTGAGACTGCCTGTGCTGCCTTATCAGATTTCGCTGGTATCAAGCGCCGGATGGAGCTGATCGGTAACGTCAATGACATCTTAGTTTTTGATGATTTTGCCCATCATCCAACGGCTATTACAACCACATTAGACGGTGCCAAAAAGAAGCTGGCTGATAGACGTATTTGGGCCATCATTGAGCCGCGTAGCAACACCATGAAAATGGGTATTCATCAAGACAGCTTAGCTCAATCAGCGGTACTTGCTGACTATACATTATGGTACGAGCCTACTGGTTTAGAATGGGGCTTAAAAGAAGTCATTGAACAAGCAAAGGTTACTAGCGACTCTATCGGCAACCAACAAGTACTATCAAGTATTGACGCTATTATCGAGCATATCAGCAGTCATGCAAAAGCAGGTGATGCGATTGTGGTCATGTCAAATGGCGGCTTTGAAGGGATTCATCAGCGTTTATTAACCGCATTGCATAACGGCTAACACTTCTAGTTAAGATAAAGAAATAGCTCTTCTTATTCCCCTATATACAAACGCAGCTCATCTAATAGATGGCTGCGTTTTTTATTTCCAATATCTATATAACTCTAGTATTACCAGTATCACGTTAATGAGTGCTGTTAGCACCACAACTACCTTTGTAACCTTTCGTTTACCTATTACCCCTACTCAATAGCAAATTGGACTTTTTTCTCACATAGCCCCTACAGTAGTAACATTTTAGGCTTATTTTTGTGCCCAAGGACTGTTTACAATAGATTTATCAGAATTTGTAACACATTATAAATACTAATAATACTAGGAGAATAACATGAGCTTTATTTGGATGATTATTGTAGGTTTAGTCGCAGGTCTACTAGCACGTGCTATCAAACCAGGCAACGACCCTATGGGTTGGATAATGACTATCGTATTGGGTATCGTTGGTGCAATGCTAGGTGGTTTCTTAGCTGGATTAATCGGTATTAATGCTGATGGTGGTTTTACTGGTCTTATATTCTCAGTGATTGGTGCAATTATCCTATTGTTCTTATATGAAATGATTGTAAACAAACGCCGTGCATAATTCGTGAGCCAATTAAAACACCATATAAACAAAGCCTTGCGTTAAGCAGGGCTTTTTTTGTGCCATTTACCATCAAAATCTAATCTTTCTATATGCATATAGCACCATATGACTGCGAAAGTATTGATAAGTATTACTTTTGTCCCCATTTATCTTATAATATCAACCCTATTTTGTCCTTATCATTGAGGTGAACGTTATGGCACTACTCCCTATCTTAAGTTACCCAGATCCTCGCTTGCGTACTATCGCCAAGCCTGTCAAGGAAGTGACTGCTGAAATCAAAACCTTAATCGCAGACATGATCGAGACGATGTATAATGCTCAAGGCATTGGGCTTGCAGCCAGTCAAGTGGATCACCATATTCAGCTTATCGTTATGGATTTGTCTGAAGACAAAAGCTCTCCTAGAGTTTTTATCAATCCAAAAGTCACGCCACTGGTTGAAGAAAAGCAACCGTACGAAGAAGGCTGTTTATCCGTACCTGACGTCTATGACAAAGTCGAACGTCCTAATAAAGTCCGTATCGAAGCATTAGACGGTAACGGTGAGGTTATCGACGAAGTCGTAGAAGGACTACTTGCTGTTTGTATCCAACATGAGATGGATCATCTCAATGGTGTGATATTCGTTGACTACCTATCTCGTCTTAAGCAAACGCGTGCTCGTGATAAAGTTCGCAAAGTTCTAAAAATACGCGAAAAACAAGAAGAGCAGTCAACGGAAAAACAAACACAAACCGCCAATTCTTAAAGCGCCACTCTTTACTCTTATCCCTGTTATTCCGTCTTTATCCTTCACATCGTTATATCTACAGTGAATGCTATCATTTAGCATTCACTGTTTGGCGATACTTCTTTCTAACCGATACAGTTTTCGCAAAAGGTTTATTACTATGACAATGATCAAAATTGACCAATATTTTGACCCTGCCAGCTGGCAGAAATTTACCAAGGCTGCTGAAGGTCGCGAGACACCTTTCTTAGTAGTTGACCTTAGCCGTATCGAAACCAAGTACCATGAAATGGTCAGCCTGTTTCCTAAGGCAAAATTGCATTATGCAATGAAAGCTAGCCCTGCGGTGGAAGTGATTAACTTACTAGCCGATCTTGGTTCAAACTTTGACTGTGCCTCTATCTATGAGCTTGATCGCGTGCTTGACTGCGGTGTGGAGCCATCGCGTATCTCATACGGCAATACCATTAAAAAAGCCGACCATGTTAAATATGCTTTTGAAAAAGGCATCGATCTATATGCGACTGATTCAGAAGCGGATCTAAAAAACATTGCCAAACATGCCCCAGGTTCTAAGATATTTGTTCGTATTTTAGTCCAAGGGTCAGAGACAGCAGAATGGCCATTATCACGTAAATTTGGTTGCCATCCTAACATGGCAATTGATCTACTGGTTCAAGCACGCGAGCTAGGCTTGGTCCCTTATGGTATCTCGTTCCACGTTGGTAGCCAGCAAAAAGACGTCGCTGCATGGGATGATGCGTTAGCCAAAGTCAAATATATGTTTGACTGGATGAAGAATGAAGAAGGTATCAAGCTACAAATGATTAATTTGGGTGGTGGCTTCCCGACCAACTACATTAGTGAAGTTAACCCTATCAAAGTCTACGCTGAAGAAATTACCAGCTATCTGACTGACGACTATAATGACGATGAAATGCCAGAAATTATTTTAGAGCCGGGTCGTTCGTTGGTTGGTGGTTCAGGCGTATTGGTTAGTGATGTGGTACTGATCTCTCGTAAGTCTGATACTGATTTGACTCGTTGGGTGTATACCGATGTTGGTCTATTCCAAGGTTTAATCGAAACGTTGGGGGAAGCCATCAAGTACCCTGTCTATACGCCTAAGATGGAAACCTCTACCAGTGAAGGCACAGTAGTACTAGCCGGTCCAACCTGTGACTCAACTGATATTATGTATGAAGAAGCAGGTTATCAGCTACCAGAAGAGCTTGAGATTGGTGATAAAATCTATTGGCTAACCACTGGTGCTTATACCAACTCATACTCATCGGTAGAGTTCAATGGTTTCCCACCGCTCGAAGTGGTTTATATTGATTAGTATTTGATACTCTTCATAAAAAAGCGCGGCACGGTTAATACCCGTGACGCGCTTTTTTGTGCTGACTATTCAATTCGTAAAGAAGTCGCACCAATCATTTTATGTCTAATATAACGTTTGGTGCTATTCATACCTGCTCCATTGCTGCTATTAAACCATCGGGCCATCAGTCATAATGATATAGCCAACCACTAACCATCAATAGTCGGTTAGTCACTTAATCCAAGTACATCCTGCATATTGTACTGTCCCACTTCTTGCTCAACGACCCAAGTTGCGGCACGTACTGCACCAGCGGCAAATGTCATGCGAGCACGTGCACGATGAGTGATTTCAACCACTTCGCCATCTGCGATAAACATCACAGTATGGTCGCCTACGATTTCGCCCCCACGTACTGCATGGATACCAATTGTCCCAGATTCGCGCTCGCCAGTTTGCCCTTCACGGCCATAGATAGCGACGTCTTTTAGATTCTGTCCGCGCGCTTCTGCGACTGCTTCGGCCATCATATATGCGGTACCAGAAGGCGCATCGATTTTGTGCTTATGATGAGCTTCGATGATTTCTACATCGGCGTCATCACCAAACGCTTTGGCAGCCATCCCCAGTAGCTTCAATGATAAATTAACGCCTGTCGAATAGTTACCTGCATACACGATAGTAATCTGCTCACTTGCTTTTGCCAGTACTCGTTCCTGCTGCTCATTGAATCCTGTCGTACCGATGACCATAGCGACGTTATTCTCAGCACAAACTTGCATATTTTTTTCGGTGGCATCAGGTAAGCTAAAATCAATCAGCACATCGATGTTGTTAATCACAGCGGCTAAGTCATCAACGATTTTTACGTTTAAATGACCGATAGCAGCAACCTCGCCTGCATCTGCTCCAACCAGGCTAGAGCCTTGGCGTTCAATCGCTGCTTTTAATGTAGTTTGCGGATTGTTTTGTACCGCTTCGATAAGCATACGACCCATACGACCGCCTGCACCGATTACGCCAACGTTGATAGATTTATTATTTGCTTGTTCGCTCATACTTTTACCTTAGTTACTTTATATTTGGTGAAATTATTTTTAATCATATTTATCGTAAGTTTAGCAAATATCACCACATGAGGGGCTTATTATACCGTCAACAAAAAGCCCAAGGGTTTCACATGAAACCTTTGGGCTTAATTTAATATTTACTACTTAGTTTGGCTCATTCTTAATCGAATAAATCGCCGATTTTTTTGAAGAATGATTTTTTGTGTGGTGATTGTTGGTGCTTACTATCGTCATCCAAAGTATCTTGGAATTGACGTAACAAGTCTTTTTGCTCACGAGTCAGGTTAACAGGTGTTTCGATAACCACGCGGCAAATCAAATCACCTTTCATAGTAGTACGCACTGGTGTTACACCTTTGCCGCGTACACGTAGTAACTTACCACTTTGCGTACCTTCTGCGACCTTGATTTTTACTTTACCATCTAAGGTTGGGATTTCGACTTCTTTACCCAATGCCGCATCAGTGATGCTTACTGGCACATCCATATACAGGTCAGCGCCTTGACGGGTAAAGACATTGTGCTGTTTGACACGTACTTCGACATATAGATCGCCGTTTTGTACGCCAGCGCCACCCGCTTCACCTTCGCCTGCTAGACGGACGCGATCACCATCGTCAACACCTGCAGGGATAGAGACTTCTAGTGTGCGTGATTTATCTTTTACGCCATTACCATGACAGTCTGGGCAAGGGTTTTTGATCTGTTTACCAGTACCGCCGCAATGAGGGCAAGCTTGCTGTACCGCAAAGAATCCTTGCTGCATACGTACTTGACCTTGGCCATGACAAGTCTGACAGGTGACAACATCAGAGGCATTTTTTGCCCCTTTACCATCACAGGTATCACAAGGCGCAGGAGCCGTGAAGCTGATTTCTTTTTTGCAGCCACGTACCGCTTCTTCTAATGTCAGCTCAATCACATAACGTAAGTCAGAGCCACGACGCGAACGCCCACCGCCGCCACCACGCTGCTGACCAAAGATATCACCGAAGTTACCGAAGATATCGCCAAAGATATCTTGGAAGTTTCCGCCGCCTGCGCCGCCAAAGCCGCCGCCACCCATACCGTTTTCAAAGGCTGCATGGCCCATACGATCGTAGGCTGAACGTTTTTCTTCATCGCTCAATACTTCATAAGCCATTGAAGCTTCTTTGAATTTTTCTTCCGAATCAGGATCATCAGAGTTGCGATCTGGATGGTATTTCATGGCAAGCTTACGGTAGGCTCGCTTAATTTCTTTGCTGTCAGCGGTCTTGCTGACACCTAATACTTCATAAAAATCGCGCTTACTCATGCTCTCTCCTATCGTCTTTACAGCCACACCGGTTCGTCAAATCATCAGCTCAATTAACAGTGATACTAATCATTATTCTTACGCACTAGACATGTATAACGTTTCACATGAAACATAATAGGTCGCAATGCTATAAAACGATCATATCTAGACTTAACCAACAAATACGGTAAAGGCTGCTTAGCCAAATCAATTATAAAAAGTTTGCGCTATTTATGGAGATGGTCTTCTGATTTATCAAGATCTTAAATGATGAAATTAGCCGTTGATCCTACCGTGGCAAAAGACAAACGATTTATTAAGGTTACTGCAAAGCTTTTCGTACCTGAGCCGTGTCCAGTCATGCTAATATTTGTCACCACATACGGTCATTCAAACTCATAGTGATGACGCTTGCGACAAGGTATCAAGTCTTATGAAAAAGCTGGTTATTCTATTCATCATAATTGCGATAGCAGTGTATGCAGGCTCGCCTTACTATAGCGCTTATCAGCTCAAAAATGCTTACGACGATAAGGATGGTGCCACGATTGCAGCGGCTATTAATTATGATCAGGTGCAACCAAGTGTCCAAAACCAGCTAACTAGCCAATTTGCAACGACCATGACTAAGTATCCGCTAATCTCCGAGTTAGGCGGTGATGCGTTGACCCAAGCAGCGAACGGCTTCATCGCGCAGGCCGTTGAAGGGGCCATCACGCCGCAGAATATCGAAAAGGTAATTAACACCCAAGGTCAGGCCAATACAGCAACCAAAGAGTTAGCGGCAGCATGGGCCATCGCTAGCGATCAAGTTGATTTAAAGAACCTGATTCAAAGCTTAATTATTCAGCGCGGTGATGTCGATGCGGTGGTCAAAAGCCAAATGCAGCAAGTCATGAAAAAACAAGCTGCAGAACTTGAGCAGCAAGTAGCCCAAGGTAATGATAGTGAAAAACCAACGCTCAGCTACTGCGGTATCAATTGCTTTAGTATTAGCGGTCAAGTGAAAGGCTATCCTCTCACTATCGAGATGCAACGTGAAGGGCTTATCAATTGGAAAATCGTTGATATCGTCTTGCCATAAGATATTTAAAATAGTTTTTGAGACGTAGAAATTTTTGAATAGAACTATAAAAAAACCGCCTTATGAACTGCTTCATAAGGCGGTTTTTCTATTGCTTTATCTAGCAGATTAATACCTTAAAGCTTTGAACTGTTAAAGCACTTGATCACACCAATTAATTACTCAACGCCTAAGAACTCTAGAAACTCTGGACTCTCAAAACTTGCTTGGTATAGCACACCATCTTCACGATAGATTGCAGGTGTTGCCATCACAGCCAATCCGGCTGCTTTTTCACGATTGGGCGTCACATGATCTGTATTACAGCTCGCTGGTGCAGGTGTCATTTCACCCTGTAGCATCGCTTTGTCAAATGCCTGACGGCGACTGTCTTCGGTGGCTTGACACCAGATACCACGCATCTGCTTCGGTGACGCCTCATATATCGGATAACCGATCACATTAACCGTTACACCTTTTGCATTCAGCGATGGCACTTGCTGGTGTAGTCGGCGGCAGTAAGGACAATTCACATCATCAGCCACATAAATAACGGCTCTTTCAGTGCTAGTTGCTGGATAAGTAATTAGCTGGCTTTTATCCAATGTCGCAAACACAGACTGGTTCTTCAATGCTTCGAACTCTTCATCAAGCCCAACAAACTGACCGTTTTCGATGACTGATATTTCGCCATCGGTAATGTACTGACCATCATCTGATAATAAGAAAGGCACGCCTTCTAATGTCGCACCCCAAATAACGCCCGGTACTGCGGTATAAAAGAATGGCGTTTTGGCACTCATGTTTTTGAGCGCAGACATATTGGCTAATATATCTGACTTCGTGCTGGCGCTAACCGGCTTGCCCAGTTGCGCACTCGTACTGCGAGCAGGCGTCTCGGTCACGACACGTTCGCTTGGGTTCTTTTGTAGCTCGCCTTGGATGACGTAACGACCATCTTCGGTGATATGTAGTGGCAATTGTCCAGCCAAACTTACTTGATACATATTGGGCAGTTTGGATGGCACAATAGAAGTAATCTGTGTTTTGATGCCTGCCTGAGTCAATATTTGGCGCAATCGCTTATCGACAGTCATACTCACTGTTTGCGTTGCTTGCGAATTTGTGGCGTTTTTCTTTACGTTGTTACTGTTAGCATCTGCTGAACTGGGCTGAGCGCAAGCAGTAGTTGCTAGTAGTATGACGCTGATTAGACTGGCAGACTTTAATACAGGTAATGTCACAGAAGGGTTCCTATCTGGTTTTTGATAATGACGGTTTTCGATATTAACCCCAATTTTAAAGCCACCATTAATTCAAAGGTAGCAATCCATCTTCTTACTAGTTGAATTTTTGAAAATGGTTTAAGGGTTGTCTGTTATAAAAATATAGATAAAAAAGACTGTAGCATATAGGATAGTTTTGCAAAGCGCTAAATGGTTAATGTCGCAAAACTGCTACTTAGCTTTAAGAGATAGGCAACACAGGTAGACAATGGACATAAATACGAGATGGCAGACCGCAAAAAGCAGCCACTATATAATGGCTGCTAATGGGTTTGAAACGATAATTTCAATACAAGTATCAATGCAAAGACTTAGCTGGTTCAGTGCCTATCTTTACTATTTCTACTACCTCTTAGAATTTGGCGACTTCTTCTGACGTTAAGAAACGGCTATCGCCTTTCTCTAGGCCTTCTAGATTAATGTGACCGATACTGGCGCGGTGCAGCTCCGTGACTCGATTGCCAAAGTAACCCATCATACGTTTTACTTGATGATATTTGCCCTGCTCTAATGTCAGGCGTGCATGTTTTTCATCAATGAACTCAAGAGTCGCAGGCTTGGTTGGCTCGTAATCACCCTCAAGCAAGATACCTTCAGCCACTTTCTTTATGGCTTTCTCTTGTGCGCCACTATCCATTGCATCTGCTAAAGTTAGCTCGTATACCTTTGCATGTTCGTGCTTAGGGCTGGTGACACGATGTAGCCAACCGCCGTCATCACTCATCAGCAACGCACCAGTGGTATCAACATCGAGACGTCCAGCGATACGAAGGCTACCTAATTCTGGCACAGCAATCAGTTCGGTAACGATTGGATATTCTTTAACTTTGAGCGTACATTCAAAGCCTTCAGGCTTATACAATAAGATATAACGATTACCAGCAGCGACCGACAATGGCTCGCCTGCCCACATCACATCATCGTTGACGACATCGACATGTAGACCAGGATCTTTGACCACTTGATCGTTTACGGTAACCTCACCTGCGTGCATGATCTTTTTTGATTCTTTGCGCGACAGCTCGGTGGCTTTACTGATGAATTTATCTAAACGCATACTATTTACTACCATCGGTTTTATTATACCAGCCCTAAATCAGAAACTAACGACACCAACACTCAGCCGTGAGCGACACGTTATCTTCGATGGTTAGAAATGGTACTATAATGAAAAATTAAATGAACACTGCACCCAATACAGAAGCCAGTGAAAGTCAGACCAGTTTAACATATCCAACCTAAGCCTGATGAAATATGAGCTATCAAACGCTAAAACGTGCTGTTACCACACGCCTAGAAATTAAAAAATCCGAGTTTATCGCTTACGCCTATCCAGTAACCTCTCGTGAGCAAGCAATGTTTCACGTGGAACATCTACGCGAGCAATATCCTGATGCCCGTCATTTCTGCTGGGCATATATTATCGGTGATCCTAATAACACCACCAGTGCAGGGTTTGATGATGATGGCGAGCCAAGCGGTACAGCGGGTCGTCCAATATTGAATGTGCTGCAGCATAAGTCTATCGGCAATGTGATTATCATCGTCGTACGTTACTTCGGTGGTATAAAATTGGGTGCTGGTGGTCTCACCCGTGCTTATGCAGGCTCTGCTCAGGCGGCTGTCGATGAGATGGTACTAAATCCCTATGTCCCGATGACACAGGTTCAGATACTGGCAGAGTTTGCAACTGAGGCGCAATGCCGCTATATGATAGAGAGTCTTGGCGGTCATATCGATGATGTTGCATACAGTAAGCAAGTGACCTTAACTGCAACACTTGCTGAAGCAGATGTTGACAATTTAAAAGAGCGCTTAGCAATGGATGGCCGAGTATTGGATAAGCCAGAAAATTAAGAAGAGTTTAACTGAATACTATCATCAGCCGTTTTAGTCATTAGCCGCTTTAGATAGCCTCCTTTTCAATGTGCTTATTTGTTAGCTTTTTTCAATGGCTATTTCTCGGTGAATGATTTTTGTCAGCTGCTTTTCAGTAGCTTTTTTCAGTAATCATGCGTTCACTGAAAGTTATTGGTTTTGAGTATTAGCCTCGGTATGATAAGACATTGCTTTTTGACAATAATTAAATAAGAGCCATTTATGTCAGCTTCCAACTCGACCAAACCTTTTTCTCCAGCCCCTTTCAAGACACCGTTTTGGCTGACCAATCCGCATCTACAAAGTATCTTACCTAAATTCTTTGCACCCAAAGCTCCAACCTATCGCCGCGTGGTCGAAAAAGACTCATTGGACGAGAGCGATATTGCCTATGACTTTTATGATGCGCACCCTGTAGAACCACCAAAAGATGGCGAGCTTGAGCAAACACCACTAATCGTACTGTTTCATGGTATGGAAGGTAGTAGTGACAGTCATTATGCTCGTGCGCTAGCGCACCAAATCCATGCGCAAGGCTGGCACTTTGTCGTCGCCCACTTTCGCAGTTGTGGTGGTATTCCTGCCAGTGGCAAGGTATTTTATAACGCGGGAGATACGGATGAAGTACATCATGCGCTACAGAACTTACGCGAGCAGTATGCCAATATCTACGCGGTCGGTGTCTCATTAGGTGGTAATGCACTGGCCAAATATATGGGCGAATATGAGAACAAAGTCCTATGCAAAGGTGCAGTGGTTATTTCTGCACCAGTCGATATGTCCTCAGCGGCTATTACTATGCACAGTTTTTTGAGTCATCGTATCTATACGCCGTACCTGCTTAACCCAATTATCAAAAAAGCATTGGCAAACGATCTCACACAAGATGAAATCAACGCTATAAAATCATCCAATCGTATCAGTGATTTTGATGATATCTTTACCGCGCCGCGTCACGGATATCGCTCCAAGAATGACTATTACCACACTGCATCCGCCATGCCCTATTTGCGCAACGTCACGCACCCTCTACTGCTCATTAGTGCAAAGGACGACCCTTTCATCGGCTTTACTGCTACCCCAAATGATGTCTCTGAGAGTGTTACTATCTTAGATACTGACCACGGTGGACATATTGGTTATTTGCGTTATCGCTCAAACAACGGTCAGGCCAAAAATAAATCGTCTGTCACCAATAATAAAGAGTCCAAAACCTCAAAATTCGATATCAACTGGATACCGGAAACTGTCAGTGCTTATTTTAATTGGATTGGTGTAGCTTCTACTGGCGAACCCTCTCAGGCTATGGTGTCTGACGACAAATAACCATCGTCATCAATAACAAAGTAATAACGCCAACGTTTATAAACTTTTGAGAGTGTTTTATGTACCCATTTATCCGTTATGCTAGCACTATCGCTCATGCTGCTCTAAAAGCAAAAAAAGGCGACACACTAACGTTCAAAGACACTAGCGAGATTCAATTTCGCTGCCGCTTATCTGATATCGATAATTTTTTGGAGATGAATAACGGTCGGGTATTTACACTTTATGATTTGGGACGTATGGACTTTGCGGTACGGACTGGGCTTGGCAAGCAGTTGTTAAAACAACGTTGGGGGTTGGTGATTGCTGGCAGCACTATTCAATACCGTAAGCGTATTCGCGCCTTTCAAAAAGTCACGCTCAAGACCAAAATCGTCGGTATCGATGCGCGCTGGCTCTACATCGAGCAATCGATGTGGGTCAAAGGTAAGCCTTGCTCATCTGGCCTACTGCGTACAGGTGTAACAAAGGGTGGTAGAGTGATCGACACGGCACAAGTACTGGCCGCATTGGGACAGTCTGATTGGGATCTACCGCCAACAGGTTACGTGGCTGAATGGATCAAGAGTGATGCCGACCGCCCTTGGCCGCCGACGGAGTAATATCAAGCTAGCTTAGCTAAAAACGGCTCTATTTAATATTACTCAAAAGCACGTCACAAGTAAGTAACCTTATGACTACTATTGCATAACAATACATTATATAAATAAGTATAATAAATGCTAGGATAGTAGTGAGTACATACTCAGACAAAATAAATATAGTCTTATAAGGAGAACAACATGGCTAACACAACAGATTATGTCGGCACATTATTTGATAATAGTGAATCAAACCCAAGCAAAATTACTCTAGCATTTACCATGGCAGGTGTAGCACTGAAGAAAGGCCATTCTGCTACTGTCATACTCATGGTAGATGCAGTACATCTGGCAAAACCAAGTGCGTTAGACAACGTAGATATCGGCGACCCGTTTGAGCCTGCTGGTGAGTTACTAGAAGCATTTATCGAAAAAGGCGGTCAAGTATTGGTCTGCGGCGCTTGCATGAAACACAACGGTGTAGCAGATTCAGATGTTGATAAGCGTTTTGAAGTGATTAGCGGTGATGATGTGGTTGAGCTACTGATGAATGCTAAAGGGTCGTTGCAGTTGAACTAATAGCAAAAGTTAAAAAGTAAGATCATAAGAATGGGTCGGTTTCTTAGTCATCGTTGGATGGCCTGGAAGCTGGCCTATTTTATTTGCAGTTTTCATAAAATTCAGTAGATTATAAGAAGTTAACACTAAGTAATAGAGAAGCCGCTAAAATTTCTTTAGCCATTTTGATTCATTATTTATTTCAACTTGCTTTGGTTAGGTACTTTAATGATATTAAGTATGTGCCTTAATAGCTTTTAACTACAAAACTGTAGCCAAAACCCACCATCTTATTTTTCAACTAAATGCACACTATCTAACACAGACGATGTTCAGCTTTGTTAAAGTAGTTCATGCAAACACTCTACTAAAAGGCAGCCAGTCATGAGCTTACTTGATACTCTGAACCTCTCCTACCCTATCGTCCAAGCACCAATGGCAGGTGCAACCACACCTAAACTAGCGGCGACGGTGAGTAACTTTGGTGGACTGGGCTCACTAGGATCTGGCATGACGGCACCAAATGTTTTGACTGGCCAAATTGATACCATTAAGTCGCTCACCGACCGACCTTTTATGATCAACCTGATGGTACTCTCCAAACAGGAGTATACGACCATTGATACCGAACTCCCTGCTTGGCTAAGTCAGTACTATCGAGACAACACTATCGAATTTACACTACCTAAATGCCCTGCTCAGAACTTCTCAGAGCAGCTGCAAGTGCTCTATGACAATCCCGTTCCCGTCGCCAGTTTTACCTTTGGCATTATCAGTGCCGAGCAAGTCCAGCGCCTACAAAGCCTCGGCACACTTGTCATCGGCACTGCCAATCATCCGTTAGAAGCGAAGGCATGGGCAGATATCGGTGCAGATGCGGTATGTGTACAAGGGGTCGAAGCTGGCGGACATCGCGGTGGTTGGTTGCCGCAAAGTGAAAGCGATCCATTGGGGCTATTGACACTAATTAGCCAGACGCGTACCTGTACCGACATCCCATTGATTGCAGCGGGTGGCATCATGAGCGGACAAGCCATAAAAGCGGTTCAGACGGCTGGTGCTGAGCTGGCACAAATAGGGACAGCGTTTTTGACCACTGATAAATGCGGTATTAATGATACTTATAAACAAGCGCTACTTGATGCCAGTCAAGATAAGCGCAGCTCAGAAACGCGATTAACGCGTCTGTTCTCAGGTAAGCTCGCTCGCGGTTTATTAAATGATTATCTACGTGATTTTGCCGAATTTGAAAGCGCTGATACGCTACCGCCCTATCCGCAATTAAACGCCATGACCAAATTTATGCGAGCTCATGCGTCTCAGAACATGGATGCAGAACATCTGTCTTTATGGGCAGGACAAGGGGTGGCTCTGGTCAAAAAAGAGAGCACGCTTGAACTGCTTGAGCGCTTGGTTAAAGCGCTATAAACTTGCCTGTTTTTATTATCCACACTACTCTAATAAAAAATCTACCGCCGCGGCTGCATGAATAGCCGTGGTGTCAAATACAGGTATGGGGCTATCAGTTTGTTTGATAAGTAAGCCAATCTCTGTACAGCCTAATATCACACCTTCTGCACCTTCGTTGGCCAAATCGGTAATGACTTGGCGATAATACTGGCGTGAGCTATCAAGTATCTGGCCTTTGCACAGCTCATCATAGATAATACGATGTACCTCTGCTCTCGCCTCATCTTCTGGCAACAGTACTTGCAAGCCTGCATCGATCAAACGCTGCTTATAAAAATCTTGAGTCATGGTGAACTGCGTACCAAGTAGCGCAATTTTGGTCAGACCCTGTTTCTCAATCTCTTTAGCAGTAGCGTCAGCAATATGAATAATCGGCAGGTTGGTCGTGGTTTCAACGTCGCTGATCACTTTATGCATAGTGTTTGTCGCCATCAATAACCCTTGGGCACCAGCCGCTTGTAGTCGCTCGCCACTACTTGCCATCATCGCGCCAAGCTCAATCCATGCTCCTTCTGCTTGCATCTCGCCAATCGGTGCAAAGTCGACACTATGAATCAACAAGTCTGCTGAATGTAAGCCGCCTAGCTTATCCTTGATACCTTCATTAATGAGGCGGTAATAACTCTCGGTACTCTCCCAACTCATACCACCGATGATACCTAGTGTTTTCTGTTGAGAGTCTCGTTGTTTTTGAGCTGCCATATATATTCCTAGAATCTTTTTAGTCTTAGTTATAGTAGCAAAACCGTCTGCTGAGAACGCGCTATTTGATAATAGCTCTTAAGACAACAATGTTATTAAAATAGAGCAAATCCTACTATTGATAATAACGATTTTACCCGTCCGACTTCACGGAGTATGATGGACACTGGTAGCTATTACCCTATCTATTATGACTACTCATTACCTAACTATTATATATACAACGTATGCCCGCATCATAGGCTGGGCATAGCTGATACTATGCAGGACAACCAAATACTATGGCCAACTTTCCCACTATCAGGATACGTACACGCCGCAAGTACTACCGACTAATCTTTACTGGCATTATGGCGATGTTGATGTCACTAATCATTTCAACCGCGTTATTGGTAGTAAAACAAGGATTCATTGAGGGTTTCTTTATGGAGCTGATGCACTCCTGGGGACTGGCCTTTATGTTTGCATGGCCAAGTGCTTATATTTGCGCATACATCGTACAGGAACATCTGCTCAGCCGTATTGAGTTCTACTAAACAGCATTACTTAGAATATTGCTGATGTAAGCCAAGCTTTCTATAACCAAATCCATTTAGCGCGAATGTATCCACTATCTAGACGACCAGTCTATTTTTAAGTATAGTAACTTTTTTTAAGTATAGTAACTTTGTGAGTCGATAACCTACGAGCGTTATTAACGTGGTATTGTTTTTACTCGAAGAACAACATATTGATGAATAACTGTGACGATGCTGTTTTTATCATCGGTTATTCATACTTTTAATATACTTATAAATATATAAATTCATAGATAAAGGAAATTATCATGCGTAGTGCTATTCATAACAGTTTCGGTAAACCCTCCGACGTATTGAGCGTGGGCGACAGTCCTATGCCGCAGCCAGCTGCAAACGAAGTCCGTATCAAAACTATCCTCTCCCCTATTCACAACCATGACATGCTGACCGTAAGTGGACAATATGGCTATAAGCCTGAGATGCCAGCCATCGGTGGTAGTGAAGCGCTAGGTATTATTGATGCCGTAGGTGATGACGTCACAGAGTTTAGTGTTGGCCAACGTGTGGCGTGTGCCAGTGTGCACGAAACGTGGGCAGAGTACTTTGTCGCTCCTGCCAGTATGGTATTTAACATGCCTGATAGTATCGAAGACGAACTGGCTGCACAGCTGATTGCCATGCCATTATCTGCTTTGATGCTGCTAGAGTTTCTAGAAGTCGATAGCGGTCAATGGATTATCCATAACGCAGCAAATGGCGCCGTTGGTAAAACGCTAGCCATGCTCGCTGCTGCACGCGGTGTGAATACAATCAACCTGGTGCGTAGTAAAGACTCACTCGAGGAGCTGACAGCACTTGATATCAAAAACAATGTCGTCACTGCTGATGACGACTGGAAAGACCAAGTCAAAGCCATCATTGGTGATGACAAGATTACCGCAGCCGTCGATTCAGTCGGTGGTGAATCGAGCAACGAGCTACTATCGCTACTTGGCAGCAAAGGAACGCTAGTCTCATTTGGTATCATGTCAGGCAAGCCAATGGCACTAGACGCTGGCAGCTTAATCTTTAAGCAAGCTGTGGTAAAAGGGTTCTGGGGCAGCAAAACCAGCCAAGAAATGGACCTTGATAACAAACAACGTCTGATAGATGAGCTACTAGAGCGCGCTGCAAGTGGTGATTTGAAGCTCCCTATCGAAGCTATTTATAGTCTAGATGACATCACAACTGCCGTCTCTGGAAAAGTACAATCGAGCAAAAAAGGTAAAGTTCTTTTAAAACCTTAATCCCTGTACTCGCCTCGTAACGAGAGCAAAAACAGTGGTACTAGAAAGTATAAGAAAGCCCATTTGTATTACTCATCAGATAATACCGTGGGCTTTTTTTAGCGGAGCTGCTTCAATTATAGCGAAGCTGTAATAGCATCGCCGTACCGTTATTAATAAACACAAACAATAAAACTTAATAAGGATATAACCATGTCAAACGATACAACGTTCAAAGCCTTAGTCGTCGAAGAGACCAGTGATGGCGAATTTAAAAAAAGCATCCAAGAGCGTAAAGTCAGTGATTTACCAGAGAACGACTTGCTCATCGAAGTACATTACTCATCGTTAAACTTTAAAGATGCCATGTCAGCCACGGGCAATAAAAGAATCACCAAACAGTACCCGCATACCCCAGGTATCGATGCCGCTGGCGTGGTCGTCAGTGATAAATCAGGCACGTTTAGCGCAGGGCAAGAGGTATTGGTATTCGGCTATGATCTCGGTATGGATACAGATGGTGGACTCGGTCAAATGATATCAATACCAGCAGATTGGGCGCTACCTTGCCCAGAAACGCTGACGCTAAAAGAAGCAATGACCTATGGTACTGGCGGTCTAACCGCAGCGCTGAGTGTGCAAAAGCTAGAGAAAATGGGCGCAAAACCAAGTGATGGCCCAGTCGCTGTCACTGGCGCAACTGGCGGCGTGGGTACGATCAGTATCGCTATCTTAAAGCAGCTTGGCTATGAGGTGATTGCCTTCTCAGGTAAACCAGAGCAAAGCGAGCATTTAAAAGAGCTTGGCGCGAGCGAAGTACGTCATCGTGATACTATTAATGAGATCGGTAATAAACCTGTCGGCCGTGAGCTATGGGCAAACGCCATTGATACCATTGGTGGCGACTACTTATCTAATTTGCTTAAACAAACTAAAGCGGGCGGCGCGGTGACGAGCTGTGGTCTAGCGGGCGGCGCTGAGTTCTCCATGACGGTCATGCCATTCATCACTAGAGCAGTATCGCTACTGGGTATCGACTCGGTCTATATCCCATTGGCTGATAAAGAAGCTATTTGGAAACGTGTCGCCACTGATATGAAATTGCCCAATCTTGAGAGCTATGGTGAAGAGATTACGTTAGAGCAAACACCAGAATATCTAGATCGCTTTATGTCGAGTAAAGTGGTTGGGCGTTATGTGGTAAATGTGAAGGGATAAAATTTTAGTTTAAGGTCGAATTTTATAAGTAGTAGCGGTGCTCTTTATCTAAAAGAGCACCGCTTTTTTTGGCATATAGACAATAGAAAACTCATTCATGTTGAAACTTAGGATAAAAAGCCGAAAAACACGAATTGACTTTAACAAACTTAAGTTTACTATATTATCTTCATAGAAGATTAGTAATAAGGAAGTTAAATTGTTTGAAATAGGGAAAGTTTATAATAGGCGTGCTGATATACACGGTAGATATAAGGGCCAACAATATGGTGGTATAGCTACTCCTGCCGCTCATCCATACATATTTATATTTACAGGTGATTCTGGTAACGAGTATGGATATATTGACGATTTCGATCCTAATGGTACCTTTAAATACACAGGTGAAGGACAAGAGGGTGACATGAAAATGTCTAAAGGTAATTTAGCTATTCGCGATCATCAAAAAAACAATAAAGAAATCCTACTCTTTGAATATACATCGCGAGGTTATGTACGGCTTTTAGGAACATGCAATTATATTTTTCACCATACTGAAGAGCGGCCAGATAGAAATGGTAATCTTCGCGAGGCTATCATTTTCCATCTAGATATAGTCAATACTCAAAATATTAATGCAGCTCAAACTCTAACTTCTAAAACAGTTGAATCACCTAAAGCGATGTACATTACTAAGCCTAGCAAAGGCCAGTCATTACAAAAACTACGAAAGATTGCTTTAATTTCAACGCCAACCCAAGGAAGTACACAAGAAAAAATTCAGTCTATCCAAAACCGTAGTAGAGCAATTAAACTTTATGCTAAGAACAGAGCTAATGGCATATGCGAAGGGTGTAACGAGATAGCTCCATTTGAAACTAAGTCTGGACCTTACCTTGAAGTCCATCATTTAACTAGATTGGCCGATGGTGGTCCGGACGTACCTCAAAACGTTATTGCTCTATGTCCTACCTGCCATCGAAGAGCACACTATTCTTTAAATCATTTAGAATTTAATAGTCAGTTGATAAACGAAGTTGCTGCTATCGAAGCAGAACTTAATCAGTGAAACGCTTAACTTTAGGGCAAAAAACACCCAACCAAGTTGAGTGTTTTTTTATTGCTTATCACGACTGTTTAAGTTTTATAACTTATTGATAATCTCATTCAGTTGCTTATTAAACGCTTCATCCGTCACTTGTCCTGTCTCAACATCGAAATTATCAAAGAAGTTGGGCAATGACAATGCACCTTTGACATCAGCGGCAAAGAACGGCGCTGAGCCTTTAGCCGCAGCAAGCACGCTTTGCGCGCCGCTAGATCCTGGTGATGTAGCAAGCATAATCATTGGCTTGTCTTGATAAACTTTCATATCGATGCGTGACGCCCAGTCAAACAGGTTTTTATAAGCGGACGTGTATGAGCCATTGTATTCAGCAAATGAAATAATAACAGCGTCAGCGTCCCCAATTGCTTGATAAAAATCATGGGCAAATTGTGGGATGCCGCTCTCTTTCTCACGCTCTTCGCTAAAGATTGGCATCTCAAGATCATGAATATCGAGTAGCGTCACATCGGCATCGTCGATTTGCAAGGCGCTATAGCGTGCCAATTTTTGGTTAATAGATTTTCTGCTATTGCTGGTGCCAAAGGCAAGTACATTCATTGTAAAATCCTTATGTTTGCCTACCCTATTTCAGGTAGCGTTATTATGAGTAAAAAGTATAATGCGCAAAGAATCTGACAGGATGATGATGTTTATCACCAGTTATTTTTGCGCGTTTGTACTTGTGTTCATCTCGAATGAGAGCTATTGTGCGACCTAAACCTAAGTTGAGGTCAAGAAAAAATGCAAAAAAGACTCACGCCTGATTGGATATCGGTCGGTCTGCTCAGTGAAAGGACGGGCGTAGCGGTGTCTGCGCTACATTTTTATGAACGTAAAGGGCTGATAAAAAGTCAAAGGAACAACGCCAATCATAGACAATATCCGAAGCATGTCATCCGTATCGTCTCATTGATTCAAGTGGCGCAGCGTACGGGATTTTCTTTAGAGGAGATTTTGCTGGAGCTTGATGAGCTGCCTAATCACACCCGTGTCACACTTAAAGACTGGGAAGCGTTAGGCCTCAGATGGCAAGCGGAATTGGATCGTAAGATTGTCCAGCTGACTGAGCTAAAGAATATGATGAGCGACTGTATCGGCTGCGGCTGCCTATCGCTGGAGCGCTGCAAACTGCTTAACCCTTATGACGAGCTGGGTGAGACAGGCGCAGGACCACGTTTGATGACGGAGTAATTTTGAGTTGATAGCCCTTTTTTATGGCTTATTAGCATTAAAAATATCATAAAAAAGCCCACGCTATCGTGGGCTTTTTCTATAGCTAACAGTGATACTTAAGGAGTGATTACTCCCATTCAATCGTCGCAGGTGGCTTGCTCGACACATCATACGTCACGCGTGATACGTCAGCGATTTCATTCATAATGCGGTTCGATACCGTCTCGATCAAATCATACGGCAGATGCGCAAAGCGAGCCGTCATAAAGTCTACCGTTTCAACTGCACGTAGCGCGATTACCCATGCATAGCGGCGGCCATCACCGACCACGCCCACTGATTTGATGGGTTGGAACACGGCAAATGCTTGGGCAGTTTTGTCATACCAGCCTGAACGCTCAAGCTCTTGCATAAAGATGGCATCAGCCAAACGCAACACGTCTGCGTATTCTTTCTTAACTTCACCAAGGATACGCACGCCCAAACCTGGACCAGGGAACGGATGGCGATAAATCATTTTGGCAGGTAGGCCAAGCGTGATACCTAGCTTACGTACTTCATCTTTGAACAAATCACGCAACGGCTCAATCAATTTAAATGCCAAGTCATCTGGCAAACCGCCTACGTTATGGTGGCTCTTAATGACATGCGCTTTGCCTTGATGTGACTTAGCAGATTCGATGACATCAGGATAAATCGTACCTTGTGCCAAGAACTCAACGACTTTACCATCGCTCTGCTCACTCACTTGGCGCGCGCTATCAGCGAATACGTCAATAAAGGTTTTACCGATGATTTTACGTTTCTTCTCTGGATCAGACTCGCCTGCTAGCGCATCTAGGAACAAATCTTCAGCATCAACACGGATAACCTTTACACCCATGTTTTCGGCAAAGACTTGCATGACTTGGTCGCCTTCGTGCAGGCGCAGTAGACCATTATCAACGAACACACACGTCAGCTGATCACCAATAGCTTTATGCAATAGCGCAGCAACCACTGAACTATCGACACCGCCAGATAGACCTAGCAATACTTGCTTGTCACCGATTTGCTCTTTTAACTGGGCGATACGCATATCAGCGATGTTGTCTGGTGTCCAATCACCTGCACAGCCGCAAATCTGATGGACGAAACGTCCAAGCAATTCTTGACCTTGTAGCGTATGCGTTACCTCTGGATGAAACTGTAGGCCGTAATATTGCTTGTCGTCATTGCCCATAATCGCAATTGGACAGCTTGGCGTGCTAGCAACGATATCAAAACCTTCAGGTACTTCGATGACTTTGTCGCCATGGCTCATCCAAACATTGAGTTTAGATGCGTTTCCTTCAGTCTTGCTGTCTTCGATACCGTCAGTCAGCTGTGAATGACCAGTGACATCAATGGTCGCAGCACCAAACTCATGAATATCACTGGCATGAACTTGCCCGCCAAAACGATCTGCCATCGCTTGCATACCGTAGCAGATACCTAATACTGGCACGCCTAGCTCAAACACCGCGTCATTGATACGTGGGCTGTTTTCTGCGTGAACGCTCTCAGGGCCACCCGACAGGATGACGCCTTTTGCGCCAAAGTCGATGATGCGCTGAGTATCGATATCATAAGGGAACATCTCACAAAACACCCCAGAATCGCGCACACGGCGAGCGATTAGCTGGCTATATTGTGAGCCAAAATCGAGGATTAAGATGCGATCTTCTTTGATTGCAGGAGTGGCAGCAGCAGTGGTCATAAATCGATATCCATCAATAGATAAATTGGTGCCCTATTTTAACAAGTTTACGCCCTCTATTGGCTATTAGATGGTTAATTATTAACAGTTATGCATAAATATTTAAATTCATGAAAAATAAAATCGGGAAAATAAACCTGTCGAAAGACCAGTGTTAAGGAAAACTAAAACTTATTGATTAGGGTGATATATGAAACCAATCAAACAAAATCTTCCATTTGCCATTACTATACCTATCATCAATCTACTATTGATTGTAGGTATAACGATTGAATTAGCAATCATACAATAGTGCCTGTCTAGTATTGTCTAACTGGTCAGACACTGTAGACGACAATAATTTTTTGAATACCCCAATGTTTATAATGGGCCATATAACATTTACAAAAAAAGGAATTTCTAATTCTAGGAGAGCTGATCAAGCTAAAACAGTAACGTCAAATATAAAGAGACAATAACATGAGCAACACGAATAACGATCAAAATCCAAATAAGGACACAAGCAAACTCTCAAAAGAATACCTGCCAGATTACGTAAAGGCGCGATCAAAGCATCATAGTCCTCCGCACTTAGGTACGTTTGATGTCGGCATGTCAGTACCACAGTGGCGACCTGACCACGTACCTGATACTCGTATCGATAAATTCACTTTCTTTATGGTGCTGGTTATCCTTTTTAGTATCGCCATACCTTTGATACTGTTCCCTGAGCAGGGTAAGGCTTGGGTAGGCCTAGCCCGCAGCTTTGTAGTAGATAACTTTGGCTTTGCTTATCTAACATTTGGCGCACTATCTATAATGTTTGTGATCTACATCGTGATATCTGATATCGGTAAGATCAAACTAGGCCGCCCAGAAGAAACACCTGAGTTTTCAGACGCTTCTTGGGCGTCCATGTTATTTTGCGGCGGTATTGGTGCCAGTATCCTTTATTGGGGTCTGATTGAGTGGGCATATTATTATCAAGGTCCTCCTTTTAATTTACCTGGCGGCTCACCTGACGCTATTCGCTGGGCAACTACCTACGGGATTTTTCACTGGGGACCTGTGGCTTGGTCTATCTACTTGGTACCTGCTGTGGCTATCGCTTATTTTTATTATGTGCGTCAAAAACCGGTACTTAAAGTTAGCCAAACGCTCATGCCATTATTGGGCGAAAAGCTAGCAAGCAGCAACTGGGCCAAGCTATTAGATGTGTTATTTATCTTCGGCATGGTTGGTGGTGGCGCCACCACGCTCGGTCTGGCATCTCCACTGATCAATGAAGGGTTATACAATCTATTTGGTTTACCACGTAACACCACGATGCAAATAGTCGTGTTATTAGTCACTACTATAATTTTTGCTTATAGCGCCTATCAAGGGCTAAAAGGCGGCATCCAAAAGCTCTCTAATATTAACTTTTACTTGGCTGTCATTTTCTTATTATTCATTTTGGTTGTCGGTCCAACTGTCTTTATCTTGAATACTGGGTTGGAGGCTATCGGGCGCTCTATCACTGAAATGCCGCGCATGATGACATATATCGAACCATTCAAAGACTTCCCAGAGTTCGGCTTTGAACACACAACCTTCCCGCAAGATTGGACGGTGTTTTATTGGGCGTGGTGGTTAGTATTTGCGCCAACGATTGGATTGTTTATTGCCAAAATCTCGCGAGGTCGTACGATACGTAATATGGTAGTAGGGTCGATGTTTTATGGCTCGCTTGGCTGTGCCATGTTTATGGTTATCTTAGGCAATTACGGTCTGTATTTACAGTTGACGGGGGCGGTCGATGTAGTGGCGGTACTCAATAACGAATCTCCAACCGCTGCCATCTTTGCTATCTTAAATAGCTTACCGATGTCTTATTTAGTCATCGCGGTATTTACCTTTTTATCGATTATCTTTACTGCCACAACCTTTGACTCTATCTCTTATATACTGGCGTCTGTCGTCCAAAAAGAAGTGGATGACGAGCCGCATCGTTGGAATCGTTTGTTCTGGGCATTCACTTTGTGTTTATTACCCGCTACCTTGATGTTCTTAGGAGATCTGCAAACCTTACAAACCGCGTCTATTTTCGCTGGTGCACCGCTCATCATTATTTTGGGTATGATGATGATATCTGTGATTAAAGCCGCTCGATATGATCTTGAGTATCAACCTGACTACAGTGTCAAAACTATCCATATCGAAGAGCTACCTGACAATGCGCCGTGGGAAGAAGGCGAAACCTCAGAAGCACTAGAGGGTTCAGTCCTGCATCAAAATGAAGAGTGGGAACAGATGCGTGAGGATACTGAAAATGCGGAGAACCCTGAAAATAATAGTTAATCATTGAGCATCATAATGGTTGCCGTTTGATATTATTCAAAAACACTAAAAAAGGCTGGACTATATCGATAGTCCAGCCTTTTTATTTGTCCGCTATATCAGTCAATTATATAGCTTCGGATGACTCGCCCAATGTCGTCTCACTCAATGCCATATGCATACGATTTAATCCTTCGAGTAGCAATGCTCTAGGACAGGCCACATTAATACGCATTTTAAGATGCCCTTCCTCACCGTACTTATATCCTGCGCTCAGCTCAACCTTGGCAGCTCGCAGTGTGTCATATAGCACTTGATCATCTTGACCATACGCTGAGCAATCTATCCAAATCAAGTACGAAGCTTCTGGACGCATGACCTTAATCTTAGGCAGGTGCTGATTTAAAAACTGCACCGTTAACTCAATGTTGGCTTCAATATAACTCAGCGCCTGCGTCAGCCACTCACCGCCCTGCTCATAAGCCACACGCATCGCTGTATAAGCAAATAGATTCAGCTCGTACTCGTCATTTAACTGCTGCTGTTGGCTGATTTTTTGGACCAATACTTCGTCTGTCGCAAATATCATAGAGCCTTTGATACCTGCGATGTTAAAGGTTTTGGTCATCGATGTCAGGCTGACTACATTATGCTCATAGCCTTTAGCTAGGGTTAGAAATGGCGTAAACGTATGACCAGTCAAGGCCAAATCTTGATGAATCTCATCACTGACAATCGCCACATTGTGCTTTTTGCAAATCGCAAGCAGTGCTTCTAACTCACCTGTCGTCCATACGCGCCCGCCTGGATTTTGCGGGTTACACAGCAGATAAAGCTTAACGTTATGCTCGATGATTTTGGCTTCGATATCAGCCAAATCCAGCTGATATCTACCCTCAACCTCTTGTAACGCAGAGATTATGAGCCGACGACCATTCTGCTCAACCTTACTCATAAACGGCGTATAAATAGGATCGTTGACCAGCACTGCCTCACCTACTTCGGTAAAGACATTCATCATTAACGCTAGGCTGGGTACGACACCGGGGGAAAACAATATATTCTGCTTTTTCAGCGGCAAATCATAACGACTGCCATGCCACTGAATAATTGAGTCATACAGGGCATCGGTAGGTTTGGTATAGCCCAATATGCCGTGCTGCACGATTTGATCAATTGAATCTAAAATGGGCTGGGCGGCTTTAAAGTCCATGTCTGCGACCCATAGCGGAATCGTGTCATCGGTATAGTGCCACTTGAGTGAACCTGTATTACTTCTATCGATTATTTCATCAAAGTTGTATTGCATTGGGTTTCTTCTCAATTATAAAAATAGTGGTTTAGAGTACAACATGAAGTGTGTCATCGCCAATGGCTTTATGGTTGTTGTATAGATAGACGAATAGTTGGCGTGTTTTAAACCATGACTATTGAATAATCCGCTTAACTACTTTTTGAAGGTGTAGAGTACTTATTGCTTGATCTGTCATTATAAGTTAATGTAAAAAGTGTATAGTTAATCTAAACTACTAAATGGAACTAATGTCATCACCGTATGATAATTATAGTCGGTTCAAGATAATTTAGATGCAAGGAAGGTAAGTGTAACTGCTAAAAATAGTAGGCTAAGCAAACCTGACAACGTATTTCATTTATATAAGATTGACTATATTTATCTGATAATATCAAGCCACTTATAAACCCACCCTAAAGCTAC
Source organism: Psychrobacter sp. AOP7-C1-14 (assembly GCF_052376135.1). Taxonomy (NCBI): domain Bacteria; kingdom Pseudomonadati; phylum Pseudomonadota; class Gammaproteobacteria; order Moraxellales; family Moraxellaceae; genus Psychrobacter; species Psychrobacter sp. AOP7-C1-14. The sequence continues at coordinate 193,287 of NZ_JBQSVH010000002.1, forward strand.
TATGGCTTTTTTACAGGACTATGCATAATGAAAATGGACTCTCTATCAAACCTAGCACTTAACAGTACAACGCTCAAAGTTGGTGCGATTACGTTAGCTATCGCCGCAACTACGGCATGCACAACTATGGCAACAGGCGCTGATCATAAAATGTCAGATACCCAAACTACCGCAAGTGCTACTAGTAGTACTGCCATCGCGCTTGGTGAAGCGGCAATGGCTGGTGGTACCAACGATACCGTCGCTATCGGCAGTCAAGCCAATGCAGGTCTAAACTCAGCTACTGCCGTTGGTGGTCAAGCAAATGCTGCAGGGCTAGGCTCAACCTCTATCGGCTGGAAATCAAAAGCTACTGCTGAACGTGCACAGGCATTTGGTCATCTAGCTGATGCTAGTGGTGTTCGCTCGACTGCTGTCGGTGAAGCAGCAGCAGCACAAGGCGCAACTTCGGTCGCGGTCGGTAATAAATCTATGGCAGGCGGTATGAACAGTATCGCTATCGGCAATGAGGCAAAAGCATCTAAAGACAACCAGGTCGTCTTAGGTAACGCTGGACAAGTGCAGTCAAGTACCGCAGCACAATCAGGTACGGTCAGAATCGTCACTATCGATGACAATGGTACGCTAGGTACGATGATGGTTGATTACTACCAAAAGGCTAAATAACTATAGTTGAGTGGTCAACACTGACGCTGTTGTAGTCAGTCATACTAGCTAAAATCAAAAACCTCGCGATTGCGAGGTTTTTTTGGGTGATACGTTCGACTAAATAGGACTTTTACGGAAATTTAAAAGATAACTCCACATATCGACCTTTTAACTTTTGCGTATGAGAAATAACTCTTAAACCATATTAGTATTAACGCCCAGTAAATTCAGCCTCACGTCTCTCAACCATCGCCATTACACCTTCTTTGGCATCTTCGGAGTAAAATAAAGGCGGCAGATAGCTATGGATATTAGCCAATGCGGTCGCTGCCCCATTACGGCTCGCATCTTGCACTGATGACAATGTACCTCTGACGCCCAAAGGCGCAGCTTTGCAGATTTCTTGTGCCAGCGTTAATGCGCGCTCATACTCAGACCCATTAGCTACTACCTCACTGACCAGATTCAGTCTATCAGCTGTCTGAGCATCGAATGCTTTACCAGTAAGTAGATAAGGCATGGCTTTTTGCCAGCCTGCCGCCGCGACGAAGCGTACCGTTGCCCCGCCAAATGGCATGATGCCGCGCTGGACTTCCATTTGGGCAAAGTTACAGTTGTCACTGGCGATCACCACATCACTGTTTAGCATCAGCTCGATAGCTACGGTAAAGCACGTGCCCTTAACCGCTACAACCACAGGCTTAGTACGCAGTTTCCCACTGATGCCCCATGGATCGATTTGCTCGTCATTAAACTCAAACACGCCATCGTTTAGCTTGTCTTGTAACTCGACCAAATCCAACCCAGCGGTAAAGTGGTCACCATGGGCAAATATCAGGGCACAGCGTAAGTTGTCGTCTTGTTCGTAGCGAGTCATCGCATCAGACAACTGCCCGATCATATGACTGTCAAAGGCGTTACGTTTATTGGCACGATTGAGCCCCATAAGGCAAACATGGCCTTGCGTGTCATAAGTGATGCGATTGTCTGTGCTGTTACTGTCCGTAGTCATGGTTTCATCCTTGTTCAAATAATCATTGTCTTATAGTGGGTAGTTTCATAGTGAGTGGTTGTATAGTTAAATATTGATACTTTATTCACAGAATTTTGTCGATAGACCCACTTTTAATATAGACACCCTCGCGCTATAACACAAGCAGCAGAACTGCCACGAATAAAGCGCAATTCAATATCAGTTGACCTTATTTGCGATCAGTGTAACCATTATCAAACTTAAGACATCACTCAGAGCATTTTATGGAATTTTGGCACGGTTTTTTGCTTATCACTAGCGTCCACCTACTCGCTGCCGCCTCACCAGGGCCTGACTTTGTCTTAGTATCGCAGCAGACATTGGCAAAAGGTCGACGCACTGGTTTGATTTGTAGTCTCGGTATTACCTTAGGCCTTGCTGTACATATTATCTACTCGGTATTGGGACTGGCGACAGTCATTGCTCACTCGCAGCCGTTATTGACTACTATTAAATGGTTGGGCGGCGGCTATCTGATTTATTTGGGATGGCAAGGTATCCAAGCCAAGCCCAAAAAACCAGCAGATTTAGCCACAGCTGATCTTTTAAAAGAAATGCACCCTTTAGAAAAAGCAGATCCATTAGAGAGCGCAGACTTAAAGGTGAGCTCCAGCGATCACCTTTCACAAGATACGCTCACCAGCCAAAACACCCTCCCAACTAAAGCAGCCACTATCGAAAAATCACCGAGTAATAGCGAATCAACCTTTGCTACGTTGCGTCGTGGGTTCTTTTGTAATGTCTTTAATCCAAAAGCGCCTGTCTATTTCGTCGCCATCTTTACGCTTGTATTGTCGCCTGATATACCGCTTTGGCAACTGGCTATTTATGGCGTATGGATGATGATCTTACAGATGTCATGGTTTAGCACAGTCGTTATGCTACTCTCTATCCCTGCTATTCACCGCCGCTTTCAAAGGTTTGAGCATTGGATCGACCGCGTATTAGGTACAGCGATGATAGTATTGGGATTAAACCTCATTTTACGTAACCGATAAAACGTTTGTTTGCGGCGAAATCTGCTAAAATGGTTGATTATATTCAAACATCAAAGCCACGCACTATGACCAGTTATCCCTCGAACAGTAAGCACAGAAACAGATCTCCTGCGACCGCAAAAAAGCTCGGTCAGCTGCACCCACGCAACCCGCACCAAGGTCGTTATGACTTTGCGGTACTGACTCGCGCCTTACCCGAGCTTGCTGAACATACGATTACCAACCCTAAAGGTGAGTCGACGATTAACTTCTCGGATCATCAGGCTGTGCGCGTGCTCAATAGAGCACTGTTGGCGAACTATTATGGGATTAAGTTTTGGGATATTCCTGAAGGCTATCTATGCCCGCCTATCCCCGGTCGTGCAGATTATATTCACTACATCGCGGATTTATTGGCGCAAACCACTCACGTAAATGCTGATAACACACCGCCGACAGGCAAAGAGATTCACGCGCTTGATATCGGTACTGGTGCTAGTGCCATCTATCCTATCGTTGGCAGCCAGAGTTATGGCTGGCGCTTTACCGCAAGCGATATTGATCCTATTTCGGTCAATACCGCAGCGTTGATTTGTGAGTCAAACCCAAAACTAAAAAACTCAGTTAAAGTAAAGCTCCAGCCTGAGCCTAAATTCATCTTTAAAAACATCATCGGTCGTCAAGATTATTTTGATATCGTGGTTTGTAATCCTCCGTTTCATGCGTCTTTAGAAGAAGCAATGGAAGCTAATAGTCGTAAGCAGCATAACCTGCAACGCCATCGCGGTAAAAACGAAAGCCCTCAAATCAGTCGTCATTCAACCAAGTCAGGCAATGCTGCTCAAAACCTAAACTTCGGTGGTCAACACAAAGAGCTGTGGAGTGAAGGTGGCGAGATTGCCTTCTTAACCAAGATGATAAAAGAAAGTCAGAGTTTTGCAGAGCATGTCGGTTGGTTTACTAGCCTCGTCTCAAAATCTGAAAACGTGAAGCCGTTACAGCTGCTACTAAAGCAATTGAATGTCACTCAAATGCGAATCATTGAGATGAGCCAAGGCCAAAAAAGCACACGTGTATTGGCATGGCGTTTCGACACCGATAAAGAGTAATCACTAAACAAGACTACTAACACCTTGTTTCACGTGGAACAGAAAAGCACTACTTTGAAGTTCAAAGCGGTGCCTTTTTTTAAGGATTAATTGTTACAACGACTAATTTTAATAAAGGCCAATCTTTATTAAAGTCAGAGCGTGTTATCAATTAGGTTATGAGCATTAAAACGAGATAAATTAATGCTAAACAAGGAAAAACTCGCAGTAAATATGAAAATATTGACACCGTTTAGCGGAAATTTAACCAAAAAACATTACCTTTAGCCCAATTAAGATAAGTACCGTACCGCCCAATGCTTCTGCTTTATCTTCTAACCGCGTCCCCGAGCGCCACCCTAGATAAACACCAAGTAAGCCAAATACAGCGGTAACGATGGCAATAATCAGACAAGCTAACCAAGCATTCATTGCCAATAAGTTGAGCGTAAATCCCGCTGCCATCGCATCGATACTGGTCGCAATGGCGAGTGTAAATAAAGTACGCTGACTAATCTGTTTTTGCACGGTACTGTTGACTAAGACAGTATCAGCATCTACCTCAATCTCTTTATTTTCTGCACTGTTATCAACATCACTAGCCTCATCAACTCCAAAGAACACTTCGTAAAGCATTTTTCCGCCGAGAGTTATAAGAATAAGACCACCTATCCAAGGCGCAGCCGCTGCCAACCAACCTAACAGTGCTGCACCTAATAAGTAGCCTATAAGCGGCATCATGCCCTGTGCAATACCAAAATACAAGGCAGCATAAACAGCCAAACGCAGCATATGATAATGACTTTGCTTTTGTGATTTAGCACCTAATCCGATCGCCACTGCAAACGCATCCATAGCTAGCGCGATAGCGAGCAGTATCACCTCAATCATTTTGTTTTTCTCATAAAATAGTCGATTTTTTGTTCCACGTGAAACAAAAATACCGCTTTGGCATCCAAAGCGGTATTTTTACATGCTATTAGAACAAGTCCTAAACTAGGATATCAAACTTAAGGTCCAAGATTAGATATCAAGGTTAGAAACGGTCAATGCATTTTCTTCAATAAAGATACGGCGTGGTTCCACATGATCACCCATCAAGCAGGTAAACATATGATCAGCAGCAATGGCATCTTCGATAGACACACGCAGCATACGACGGTTTTCAGGGTCCATCGTGGTGTCCCATAACTGATCCGCATTCATCTCGCCCAAACCTTTATAGCGCTGAACGGATAGACCACGACGCGCATCGACCATCATTTGTTGCCACAAATAATCAAAGTCTCGTATCGGCATATCTTTACTACCACTATTACTCTCACGGCGGATAAAGGCATCATCCTCAAGGAGTGTGTTCCATTCGCTTGATAAACGTAACAACTTGCTATACTCACCTGAGTTAATAAAGCTAGCATCTAACAGATAATGATGGGCTAACTGGTGAACATATACTGTGACGCGTGGTAGCCATTGGGCCTTAGTAGATAAAGCCTCACTATCTGACGCTTCGCCATCTTCATTACCTACTACTGGCGTCATACCCAATAGATCTGCTGCGGCTGCATCCATATTTTTTGGCTGCGGCGCATGGATATTAATCAGTTCAATCTCAGGACTTAGATCGCTACCAAATTGATCAAGCTGAGTCTGCATCGCTGCTTTCCACGATTGCATGGCAGACTCATCATAAGTCATGTCAGTGCTAAGTTTTGGTGTATGCGTTAATGCGTCCAAAATCACCGCTGGGAAACGAATCTGTAAACGTGCTTTGACCAACTGCGTTTGGTTATAGTCGTTAAGCAGTGCTTCAAGAGCCTGCCCAGTAATCGCAGGTGCATCAGCACTGATATGCAGCTTAGTATTATCGATTGTTGAAGACAATAAATATGCTTTGAGCGCTTCATCATCTTTCAAATATAACTCTTGACGGCCTTTTTTCACTTTATATAGCGGTGGCTGAGCAATATATACATAACCGCGCTCAATCAACTCAGGCGTTTGACGGAAGAAGAACGTCAATAACAACGTACGAATATGCGATCCATCAACATCGGCATCGGTCATGATGATGATTTTATGATAGCGTACTTTGTCAGGGTTATATTCGTCAGGACCAATACCACAACCTAATGCAGTAATCAGGTTACCCACTTCAGCAGAAGACAACATTTTGTCAAAGCGAGCACGCTCAACGTTCAGAATTTTACCTTTTAGTGGCAAAATTGCTTGCGTTTTACGACTACGACCTTGTTTAGCCGAGCCACCTGCAGAGTCACCCTCCACAATATAGAGTTCTGAAAGTACAGGATCTTTCTCTTGGCAATCAGCCAGCTTCCCAGGTAGGCCTGCAATATCCAAAGTCGTCTTGCGACGTGTCATTTCACGCGCTTTACGAGCCGCATCACGAGCACGTGCTGCTTCCATAATTTTATTAGCAATGGCTTTACCAGCACTTGGATTCTCTAATAGATAATCATTGAATTTATCGTGCATTGCTGATTCAACAGCAGACTTCACTTCGCTTGAAACCAGCTTGTCTTTGGTCTGACTTGAAAACTTTGGATCTGGTACTTTCACAGAAACGATCGCCGTCAACCCTTCACGAGCGTCATCACCAGTTGCAGCAACTTTCTCTTTTTTGAACAAGTTTTCGCGATCCATATAGCTATTTAAGCCACGTGTAAGTGCTGATCTGAAACCTGATAAGTGAGTGCCACCGTCTTTTTGCGGAATATTGTTAGTGAAACACAATACTTTTTCGTTGTAAGTATCTGACCATTGTAGCGCGACTTCTACGCTGATACCGTCATCTTGCTGACTGGTAAAGTGGAATACTTCGTTGATACCATCTTTGCCTGCATTAATATAGCTGACAAACTCTAGTAAGCCACCTTTGTGTTCAAACTCATGACGTTTATCAATACGCTCATCAGTCAAAACAATACGCACACCAGAGTTCAAAAATGATAGCTCACGTAAGCGTTTTGCTAAGATATCGTACTCAAAGATTGTACCTGTAAACACATCGGCACTGGGGTAGAAGCGAATTTGTGTACCTGTTTTATCGGTTGCTTCCATCTGCTTGATATCGCTGTCAGGCACACCATCAGTATAAGTCTGATGATAGTGATAACCTTCACGCCAGATATTCATCTCAAGCTTTTGAGAGAGAGCATTAACTACTGATACCCCTACACCGTGCAAGCCACCTGACACTTTGTAGCTATTGTCATCGAACTTACCACCCGCATGTAGAACAGTCATAATAACCTGAGCCGCTGATACACCTTCTTCTGGATGAATATCAACAGGCACACCGCGACCGTTATCCATCACACTGACAGACTCATCTTCGTGAATAACGATATCAATCTGATCACAGTGACCAGCAAGTGCCTCATCGATAGAGTTATCCACTACCTCAAAGACCATATGATGCAAACCTGTGCCATCATCGGTATCACCGATATACATACCAGGGCGCACACGTACAGCCTCTAGCCCACGCAACACGCGAATATCTTTAGAACTATAATCAGAAGGTAATACTTCTGAAACTACAGTAGGCACAGCAGCTTCAGTAGCACTGTCGTCTATCAATTGCTCGTGGTCAATAGGTAATGAATCACTCATGTACATTCCTTAATCTAGCCATAATCAGCCATTTATAATTAGCGCATTTATAAAAAATGCACTTCATAATAGCATCTTAAAATTAACATCTATTATCCATAATCTAGAGTGCATATGAGCAGTTAAAACACTAACCACCGTTAGCCTAAAAAAGGCCGCACAGAGTTCAAATTAGCAAATTATTTATTAGTAATAGTCTTTGTTCTTCTAGCCATTATTAAAACTATTGAAAAATAAATAAAATGCATCCTTATCAAGTATTTACATAAAATAGAAAAATAGAAATCTTGCTTAAGATGCTATCCAATCAATTGCTGAGCACAGGACAAAAATAAAGGGTTATTTTAACATTTTTTTGCTGCTAAGTCACTGTTTACTGAGAGTTTTACAGCCTCTAGAAGGTTGTCTTAGCATAGTAGCTTTTAGGAAAAATATTAGTCGCTGTCAGGTCAAAGAATGAGAGGTAAGAATATAAGATATTAGTCAGTAAGTAAGATTTCACCTTGTTTCACGTGAAACACGTTTGGGTATGACCAAAGTTCATTGACTAAGGGCAAAATATCATCTGTCAGGCTAGTCATAAATACTTGGCAAGGGAGTTTAGCTAGGGTCGACAGAAGTATTCCTATAGCTCTATCATCCAACTCTGCAGTAATATCATCTAGCAGCACAACAGGTGTCGCTCTCGATGATAAATCATCATTAAGTGAATTACTGCTTTCTTTATCATTTAGCAATAATGGTAGTTGCGATAAACGCAATGCCGTGATCAGTAGCTTCTTTTCACCGCGAGACAACACATTGGCTGCCTGCTCTTTCAAAGTCGGTAATTTGGTTTGGACACTATGTCCTAAAGCTGCTGTTTTAGTATCTGTCGTTTGATCTTCTATAAATGCATCAGAACGCCAATGCACATGAATATCAGCACGATGGTTGCCTATACGGGTATATCCCAGTTGCAAATCCTGCTCTAACCGCTCATTAAGCTGCACATCTAGCGCGATACTAGTGTCATAACCAGCGTTGTAGCTCAAGCTCAGTTGCTCAGCATAAGATGGCAATAGCTGTACGATACTCTTGGCAAAATAAGGTTGCCATGCAGTAAATACTTGTTCACGATAATGATGAATCAAGGCAGCATGGTTACTCAATCCTTTATCCCATGATTTCAGCTCAGCCAACTGTACTTGGGTTAAGTGACGAGTGCTTTTTAGCAAACTATTGCGCTGTTTTATGAGACGTTGATAAGCCATCCATTGTGGATGAAATCCTTGTTTCATGTGAAACACCAACCAATCTAACAGCTGTCGACGGCTCGCACTTCCCTGCTCCAACATATCCATTGTTGATGGATCTATGAGTAAGGTAGGTAGCTGTTCTGTCAGGATACTCTGATTATAAACAGTGGTCTGATTGAGACGTAAGACAGTCGTAGCATCTGCTTGCTTTTGAATAGCCAAAGTACGACTATCACTGAGCTTAGCATGAACGGTTGTATTTTTTTGATGATGCTGGATATAGCGTTTAGGCTGGTGATGGCGAAAGCTCTTACCTCTTGATAACAAAAATATAGATTCAAGCAAAGAGGTTTTTCCGCTACCGTTCGCACCGACAATAACATTGCAAGCAGCAGGCTGTAAGCTAAGTTGAGTAAGATTTCTAAGATGAGATATTTGTAGACGTTCAATCATGGTATCGATAGCCGCCCATTAAAGCCCGCTAAAATGGCAGGCAAAAGTTTACTAAAATTTATATTCAGTACTGGAAATAAAACTCTTTGAAATTTAATAGTTCTATTCAATTTTGTTTGTTTTTAAAGAAAAAAAACTATATACGCATTGGCATAATGACATACTGATGGAATTCATCATTTAGTTGATTGACCAGTACAGAGGCATTAGATTGGCTCATATGCATTTGCAAGTCACCTTGGATGACACCTAATACATCTTGCAGGTACGCAGCGTTAAATGACAGTTCCATTGGCTCACCTTGATACTTAGCTTGTATCATCTCAACCGCTTCATCTTGCTCAGCATTGTTAGCACGCACTTCTACCATGCCATCACTAGCAAAATTGAAGACCACACCACGAGATTTCTCATTACTTAAAATCGCAACGCGGCGTAGCACATCTGTCACTTTTTCTTGGTTGAATAACGCCAGTTTATCGGTATTGCTTGGCATAACACGGCGATAATCAGGGAACTTACCATCAATCAAACGCGCCGTAAAAGTCACCATCAAGTTATCGCTCACCTGCCCTGTACTATCTACATCACCAAACGGCAAGCTTACCTGCAGAAACTCACGCCCAAAGCTCAGAGTAACTACATTGTCCTGATCTCCAAGCATCTTACCAAGCTCGGAAGCCAAGCGCTCAAGCTCAATCACTGCCTTACGTGGCAAGATAGCCTGCATATTGAGATCTGCACTCACATTGATAACACTACGAGCCAATGCCAACCTATGGCCATCAGTCGCTACCGTTGTCAGTTGCTGCTGTGACACATCAAATAGCATACCGGTTAGATAATAGCGTACATCTTGAATCGCCATCGCAAACTGCGTCTTATGAATCAAGTCTGTCAGACGATTACGACTGATAGTCAGAGGTGTAATATTTTCAGGATTACCCAAGCTTGGATAGTCTTCACTTGGTAACGTCCCTAATGTAAAACGGCTTTTACCACTAGTTAGTAAGCAACGTTCATTTGCCTGAGTGGCTAGATTAACTTGCGCCTGTGCAGGTAGCGATTTGCAAATATCTTTTAGCTTGGTTGCAGGAAGCGTCGTGGTACCTGCTTCAACACAAGCACCAGCAGGCAATTTCAATGTCGATGTAAGCTCCACCTCTAAATCTGACGCTGTCAAAATGAGCTCAGATTCTGATAGCTGTAGCTTAATATTACCCAATATAACCATATTGTGGCGTTTATCAGCGGCTTTAGCGATCAAGTTGATAGCTTTTAGTAACGATTCTCGATTGATCGATAGTTGCATGCTTAGTTACTCTTATTTGAATGATTCTTTTATAAAAATTTGTCACAATGACACAATAATACCTTGTCTACTGATGATAATCTACAAAGCATCTGTGCACTTATATTTTCGATATTATAAACCATCTATCTCCGCTAAAACACAACGATGTATGGCGACTCTATCCTGCCTGTAACATCAGAGATAGGGTCTTATAATCCTTATCAAACGTAGGGTCCGCCGCTCTTAATTCGTTTACTTTATCACAAGCATGCATCACCGTCGTATGGTCACGCCCCCCAAATGATTGACCAATTTCAGGAAAGCTATCGCCTGTCAATTCACGTGATAAAGCCATCGCTATTTGGCGTGGTCTTGCAATGCTACGCGTACGTTTACGTCCCATAATATCTTTAACTGTTACATCGTAGTATTCGGCAACTATCTTACGGATATTATCCATATTTACAGCTTGTACACGCATCGCAACGATATCTTTTAGCGCATATTGCACCATCTCAAGCGTAATTTGTGCCCCTGTTAAATTAGCATTGGCAAACACTTGGTTTAAAGCACCTTCCAAACGTCTGACGTTAGATACCACATTTTGTGCAATGAACAGAGCACACTCTTTTGGCAATACCATACCGTAAGAAGCTGCTTTTTTCTGCAGAATCTGTACTCGAGTATCAATCTCAGGAGGATCAACAGCGACTGTTAACCCCCAAGAAAACCGTGATCTAAATCGTTCATCAAATTCTGTCATTTGGGAGGGATGTCGATCAGAGGCTAAAATTAACTGTTTATCACCACTAGTAAAATCTGCAAACAATGTTAGAAACTCATTACTACTTTTAGTCTTTCCTGCTAATACATGAATATCATCTACAATTAATAAATCTACTTTTTTTATTTTCTTTTTAAAATCTTCTATTTTATTATTTCTTAATGAATAAACTAATTGATTTATAAATTTTTCAGAAGTGAAATAATAAAAACTTTGATTATTTTTTAAATAGCGATGAGCTACAGAATGCATTAAATGCGTTTTTCCCAATCCAGAAGGACCGTATATAAATAAAGGATTGTGACGATTTTTCGATTGGCGCTTACCAAGCTCATAACAAGCCTTGTAAGCCAAGTTATTGGACTTGCCCGTAACGAAGGTTTCAAAGGTAAAGTCAGGATTCAAATAGCTTAGTGATTTTGTATCAGCAGACTCCACTGGCTCATTATGACGCATGTTCGCATCGATATCTGCTTTCGCGTTGTTATGATGAATAGACTCAAATTTGTGTTCGGATGGAGTAGGGGAGACCTCATTTTCTACAAACAAAGAACCTGATTGACCATTATCTTCTTCATTGCGCCCAGCATTATCAACACGTACAACAACCTCTTCAATACTACCTTGACTGTGCTTATTCACTAATTGCTGAATATCTTGAAGATGATTTTTTTTGATATACGTCACAAAATAATCATTGGGAGCAAGAATGATTAAAGTTTGTGCTTCTTGATGAGCTGACAAAGGTCTCAGCCACATAGTAAACACATTATCTTTGACGTTATAACGCAAATCGTTTAGACATTTATCCCAAATATTTGCTGTGTCTATCATGAAAAATACTAACCTTATAATCTGAAATAATGGTTACGTTACAGCAATATAAATTGCTACTTAAGTCTTGATACTACGTGCAATAACTGGCCGCAAAGCTCGGATTGATAACCTATACGAGGCCGTATATTAAGTAGTGGCTAATTTAACACAAACGCCCTGTGGATAAAACCTTGTTTTTTTGTGGATAATACTGTGGATAGTTTTGTGTATAACTTTATAAAGCTAGTTATCCATATTTAACCCACAGGTTATCCACAATCTTACCCATAGCCTAGTATCTTGATAAAAAAGAAGAAAAATGACTTAACCACAGATATTCATGATCCCAATAATAACAATACTATACTTATATTAATCAATTATTATTATAGAGTTTGAGCGTAACTGTGGATAACTTTTAAAGTTGTATAATAAATAACCATGAAATTCGGTTGACTAGACATAGATTTTTAAGAGATTTTTTCTACTAAACTAATATTATTTATTTCATGTTTAGAGAAAGACGAAATTAGTTCATTGACCAAAACCATACTTAATGGTATAATCCTCCGTTATTACGAATTTAGTCCATTATTTTGATAGGTGAGTTATGAAACGTACATTCCAACCAAGCGTGATCAAGCGTAAACGTACTCACGGTTTCCGTGCTCGTATGGCAACTAAAAAAGGCCGTCAGGTCTTAGCTCGTCGCCGCGCTAAAGGACGTCATCGCCTTACTGTATAATCAGTAGTTTGCGATAAGCATGGCTAATAGTGCTTGTTGTGTTCTTATTGTTTATAGATTGCGATAGTCAACATCACAACTGACACTTAGCCATATATTAAAAGCGCCCACATTGGCGCTTTTTTTGTCTCTATAATTTGTTACTGTTTCTTCGATCATTATCCTACTAGGTTGTACCATGTCCAACACTCTTTCAGATACACCTACAGCTAGTTTTACTAAGCAACAACGCTTGCTTACTCCTGCAGCCTTCCGTGAGGTCTTTGACGCACCTGAACGCAAGATCCATCAGAGTCACTTGATGGCTTTTGTACGTGCCAATGAACATGAACAGCCGCGAGTTGGTATGGCTATTACTAAGCGTAAAGTACCTACTGCTGTGGCTCGAAATCTGATTAAAAGATACGTACGTGAAGAGTTTCGCACAAAAGCTTTTAAAATGGAAAATAAAGATATTGTTTTTATTGTTAAGAAACCTATTAGGAATATAAATAACAAAGAATTAAAAAATCAAATAATTAATATACTTAAAAAAATAGAAAATAAATAAAATGAAATTTTTATTAAAAAATATAAATGAAATATTTTATAATCTTTTGTTTTATTTAATAATATTTTACCAAAAAATAGTTAGTCCTATAATACCTGCTCGTTGTCGCTATTATCCAACATGCTCAAATTATGGCAAACAAGCTTTGGCATGGCATGGTGTTCGTAAGGGCAGTTGGTTACTGTTAAAACGTCTTAGCAGTTGTCACCCTCTAGGTGGACACGGTGTAGATTTTGTACCCTTGCCTTTAGCTTCTTATAACTATCAATACCTATCTTCTATTAGTGTGTCAGATACTAATATTCAGGGATTGGGTGTCTATCAAAACAATACTAGTTATGTTTCACAGCTTAATCATTTATTGAAATCAATATAAGCTCTCTTTCTCCAGACCCAGATATATACCCTATTAAGTTACCCACAAGTTATCCACACTCTTGGTATCATTTGAGACAGATTTTTAGTAAAATGATGCACATTTTATGTAAATGACTACTGATACAGTTGTCTTGTAACAGAACAACTGTGTAATACAGTCATGACACATGCCCTAATTTTTCATTCCCTAATTTTTTAATCTAGGAAAGGTTTATGCAAAAGATATTTCGGGTGATGATCATCATTGCGATGCTAATTACCGCTTATCTGCTGATTTTGGCATGGCGAGATGATTATGCCGATGCTCCAGCGGTAGATGCGGTGCCAGAAACTACGAGTTCGGTAGGTGCTGACATTCCTTCTACTACTGGTGCAGCAGGTGATATCCCGGTACAGACATTACCTGTGGATAACAATGCTGTGACAGCAACTCCTGCGAAAAACGCTGGTTTAATCACGGTAACAACCGATCGCTATGATATAAAAATCAATCCAGAAGGTGGTGATATTGTTTATGCTGCGCTCAAGCAGTATGACGCAACGCTCGATAGCGATAAGCCTTTCGTACTGTTAGAAAACAACAGTAACCGTGTATATGTGGCTCAATCTGGACTTATTGGTCAGAACGGTATTGATACAGCAGAGGGTAGAGCGACTTATAGCCATGCCGCCAACAACTACGTAATGGAAGATGGACAGCAAACGTTGTCAGTACCGCTTACTTACAAAAAAGACGGCGTGACGATTACCAAGACGTTTACTTTCACTGAAAATAAATATCCAATTGATATTAGCTATCAGATTCAAAACGCGTCTACCAATGCTTGGCAAGGTCAGATGTTTGCACAGCTAAAGCGTGATGATAGTAAAGATCCTGGTATGTCTGATAAAGGCGCGCTGAGCATGGCGACTTATCTAGGCGGTGCTTGGGGTACACCAGATGATCCTTATAATAAGTTGAAATTTGGTGACTTTAGTGATGGTGAGTTGACGACGACTAGCGATAAAGGCTGGGTTGGTATCGTACAGCATTACTTTGTCTCTGCCTGGACGCCTCAAAACTTCACGGGTAAATTCTTTAGTCGCGAAACTGGTAGTGATTACTTTATTGGCTTTAACAGTCAACCAGTAAACGTAGCACCGAACAAGCAAGTTACTTTGAATGCGACGCTATATTCAGGTCCGAAAGTACAGTCTGAGCTTAAAGATGTAGCGGTAGGTCTCAACCAGACAGTTGATTACGGTTTATTATGGCCTATATCTAAAGTCTTGTTCGCTATCTTGGATGGTGTGCACAAAGTAGTGGGTAACTGGGGTTGGTCGATTATTATCCTGACTATCTTGGTTAAAATTGCCTTAATGTGGTTCTCTAATAAGAGCTACTACTCTATGGCAAAAATGCGCGCTATCGCACCAAAACTCAAAGTGCTCAAAGAAGAGCATGGCGATGATCGTATGAAAATGTCACAAGAAATGATGGCAATATACAAAGAAGAAAAGGTCAATCCAATGGCGGGTTGTCTACCTATCTTGATGCAGATGCCAATTTTCTTAGCGCTATATTGGGTACTAGTAGAAAGTGTTGAGCTTCGTCATGCACCATGGATTTTGTGGATTCAAGATCTCTCAGCGATGGATCCATGGTTTATCTTACCATTGCTAATGGGCGCTTCAATGTTTGTACAGCAGCAGCTGAACCCTCAGCCAGCTGATCCAATGCAAGCAAAAGTCATGAAGTTCTTACCGATTATCTTTACAGCGTTTATGTTGTTCTTCCCAGCAGGTTTAGTTCTATATTGGACCGTGAATAACTTGTTTAGTATGACTCAACAATATATCGTTAATAGAAAAGTTGAAGAAGAGCAAAAGCGCCGTACGGTAAAAGTAGTTGATTAACTAGCTCTTTGTAAGAAACATAAAAAACCATCGCGTAAGCGGTGGTTTTTTTATAGGTGGTGGGTAAGTGATAGATTTTATCCACAGCTTATCAACACCAAAACGAAAGTGCGTCTAATACTATCTCCTTTCAAAGTTTGCTTTGTCAGTATGAGTCCAGACGTCTATAATGGAGCTTTTAAACATTGAGAGTAATTGTGGATTCCTTAGAGACAGCATTAGCCAAACCTGATTCTTCTGAAAAGTCTAATACATCCGGATTGGCCACAATTGCTGCGATTGCAACGCCGCTTGGACGAGGCGGTGTAGGTGTTATACGCCTATCAGGCAGTCGTGCTTATGACATGGCATGCGCTTTGACGGGTAAATCTGCTTTTACACCACGCATGGCCAGTTTTTGTCGTTTTTATCAGGCTGACGGCACTGTTATCGATGAAGGGCTGGTCTTGTTCTTCAAGGGACCGCATTCGTTCACAGGTGAGGATGTGATTGAGCTGCAAGGGCATGGTGGAGTTATTTTACAAAACCAACTGCTCTCGCGTGTATTTGAGCTAGGTGCCAAGCAAGCAAGTGCAGGAGAGTTTTCTTACCGTGCCTTTGATAATGATAAATTGGACTTGGTACAAGCAGAAGCAATTGCCGATGCGATCGATGCAACTAGTGCCGCCGCAGCCAGTAGTGCAATTCGCTCACTAAGCGGTGAGTTTTCACAAAAAATCAACCAACTATTAGAACAACTTATTCACTTGCGTTTACATGTTGAAGCTGCGATTGATTTTCCTGATGAAGAAGATGTCGACTTTTTGTCTGATGGAGTCATACAAAGCAAACTCGAGCACACGCAAGATAAAATACAACAAGTCTTAGCAACGGCAAAGCAGGGTCAACTTTTGCGTGATGGTATCCATGTTGTGCTAGCAGGAAGACCAAATGCAGGTAAATCGAGCTTGCTAAACCGTCTTGCAGGGCAGGAGCGTGCTATTGTGACTGATGTCGCTGGTACGACACGTGATACGCTACAAGAGACTGTGGTGCTCAACGGTTTGACACTACATCTCACTGATACGGCAGGCCTACGCGATACAGAGGATACTGTTGAGCGTATTGGTATTGAACGTGCCCGTACTGCCATCACGCAAGCTGATATGCTACTGATGGTCTATGATGTGACTCGTGATGTGGAAGAAGAGAGCACACCGTTACAGCTTGCAGAGCAGTTATTTGGTGAGTTGCCAGAAGCTAAGCGTTTGCTAATCATTGCTAATAAGAGCGACTTATTGAGCGATAGTAGTAATGAAAAAGTCGCTGCTATGACCCAAGCTGAAATCAAGAGCAGAGGTTATGAGCAAGTCAATGTTTCATGTGAAACAGGCGTTGGTATTGATAATTTAGTCGAAGCACTATGTGAAAAAGTAGGTTTTCATCCACCAGAGAATAGCTTAACCGCTCGTACTAGGCATTTAGATGCGCTTAGACGCACAGCTGATTTCTTGGCAGAGGCACATGAACAATTAACGGTATTTGAAGCGGGTGAGTTGGTTGCTGATAGTTTACGTCAGGCCCAGCAAAGTTTAGGTGAAATTACGGGTGAGTTCAGCGCCGATGACTTGTTGGGTAAGATATTCGGCAGCTTTTGTATTGGTAAATAACTAGTAAGTGGTGTTTTTTACTATTTAATAAACTTAGCTATGTTAAAAACACTGCTCTTATGCTCAATCGTAAAATAAGGAAATGCTATGCACTGTCCGTACTGTAATGCGTCAGAGACCAAGGTTATTGACTCACGTCTTGCTGCGGAAGGTGCACAAGTGCGTCGACGCCGTTCGTGTAACAGCTGCCAAGAACGTTTTACGACTTTTGAGATGGTAGAAGTTGTCATGCCAAGGATTATTAAATCGAGTAACAAGATTGAACCTTACGACAATGAAAAGCTGCGCCGTTCTATTTTACTACCTTTACAAAAGCGCCCTATCACTATCGATGAACAAGAGGCAATGATTAGTCGTATCGAAAAGCGTGTCAGGCAGATGGGTGAGCGAGAAATCAGTAGTAAGGTCTTGGGTGAGATCATCATGAGTGAGCTTAAAACTTTAGATGATGTCGCCTATGTACGCTTTGCCAGTGTGTATCGCGACTTTCAAGATATCGATGCCTTTCATCAAGAAATTGCTAATATTCGTCCAAATGAAAAGTAAGCAAACCAACCTAATAAGTAAATTTTAACGGCCAATCAGCTTTCGAACCTTATTTTCTTGTATAGAACCCTCAATCATTTATTAAGCTTAGCCTTATGTCTATTCAAAGCCATGTTCAAGATGCACAAGACCACTATTTTATGATGCTTGCTATTGAACAAGCGAAGCGCGGTTTGTATACCACTAGACCAAATCCCGCAGTAGGCTGCGTTATTGTTCAGGCAGAGCAGATTGTCGGTCAAGGGTTTCATCCAAAAGCTGGTGAGCCACATGCAGAAGTATTTGCGCTTAAAGAGGCTGGTACACAGGCAGCAGGAGCAACTGCTTACGTAACATTAGAGCCATGTAGTCATACGGGACGTACACCGCCATGTGCGTTGGCGCTTGTTGCTGCTAAGATAAAACGCGTTGTGATTGCGGATCTAGATCCAAATCCGCAGGTCGCAGGACGTGGTGTGAAACTATTAGAGCAAGCTGGAATTGCAGTAACGGTCGGTATTTTGACAGAGCAGGCAGAAGCATTAAACCGCGGTTTTCTAAAAGCTATGCGCACTCAAATGCCCTATGTACGATTGAAAATAGCGACCAGTTTAGACGGCCGTACAGCAATGGCATCTGGTGAATCAAAGTGGATTACCTCGACAGCTGCCCGCGAAGATGTTCAAAAACTACGAGCACAAAGTGGCGCGATTATCACAGGCAGTGAAACCGTAATAACTGATAATCCACAACTCAATGTGCGCTCAAGACAACTGGATGTACCATCTGAGAAAATACCTAATCCCAAAATAGTCATACTTGATAGGCGTCAGCGTTTAAAGTACAGTCTACAGTCTGATTATCAGCTGTGTCGGCATCCAGATACTATCTACTGGCACGAAGATGATTTGTCGGCGTTGTTAGCCAAACTGGTTAGTGAGCATCAATGCTATGACGTGTTAGTGGAGGCAGGTTCTAGTGTCGCAGGTAGTTTTTTAAGTCAACAGTTGATAGACGAGCTAATCGTTTATCAGGCACCTTGTCTGCTAGGTGACCAAGCACGTCCAATGGTTAACTTCAATCCTATCTTCCTTGCTCAGCAGTTACGTTTTGATATCGAAAATTATCAACAGCTTGGCCCAGATCTCAAATTAACTTTATTACCTTTATAAATATTTTTTGTGTAAGCATATTATCCACAGCTTCTGGAAATAAGACTAGGATGTGGATAAATAATTTATTGGTTTTTATGTTTCACATGGAACTGTGTATAACTTTGTTTCACATGAAACAGGGAATATGCATTTATCTTGATTTTTCTACTAAATACTTAACAGAATCAATATTTTATGTATTTTTTATTAGTTTTTCATGTTCCACGAAAAATTTGCATCTATTGTGGATAACTATGTATTCATAAAGACTTTTAGATATATCTCTATTGATTTATCCTTACTTATCCACAATCTATCCTATTGAAGATTAAATCTGATAATGTTTAATTGTCAGATATTTGAAAAAATTTTGATAAAGAATTGATAGATGATTTGATAAACTAAAATATTCGCCTATGACGGCAATACTGTGATGAGATGAGGGTAATATGTTTACTGGAATTATAGAAAGCGTTGGAACAGTTAGGTCTATGCAGGCAACAGGCGGTGACATACGTTTGACAGTAGAGTCTGATGACTTAGATTTCAGTGACGTGAAGCTAGGTGATTCTATTGCATCAAATGGTATTTGTTTAACCGTAGTAGAGCTTGGAAGTAACCACTACTCTGTGGATGTCTCACGTGAAACTATTGCTAGAACAGCGTTAGAAGGGTTAAAAGCAGGGCACACGGTCAATCTAGAAAAAGCCATGCTACCAACCACTCGTTTTGGTGGTCATATCGTTGCAGGTCATGTAGATGGGGTAGGGGTGGTTAGTAAACTACAACAAGATGCTCGCTCTATCTATATTGAGATTGAGATACCAAAAGAGCTGGCACATTATACAGCGACTAAAGGATCTATCACGGTAGATGGTATTAGCCTGACAACAAATTTGGTGCGTGATAACATCGTCTCTCTAAACATTATCCCGCATACTGCTCAAGTGACGAATATTGCTAAGCATTGGTTAGTAGGTAATAAGGTCAATATCGAAGTAGATATCGTTGCCCGTTATCTAGAACGTCTATTAAATAAATCTCAATCTGACGGTATGAATGCGGCGAGCCCGCAAAGTAAAATCACAGAGTCATTTTTGGCAGATAATGGGTTTATGAAATAACCACTAAGCTTGCAAAGATGTCATATTCTTATCAAGCGTTTCGCCCTTTCGATATTGCTTAAACTGAGTGATATCGAAAGGGTGTTTTTTATTTGTTTTTAAAATTTATTGTATAAAACTCTGCAAAACGGATTCTAAATCTTTCTTGCTAATGGGTTTGGATAAGAACTCATCCATACCTACTTGCATACAAGCCTCGCGATCTTCTTCTGTATTATTTGCAGTTAGCGCCACAATAGGTATTTTATCACCTTGTGAACGAATCACTTGTGTGGCCTGTAAGCCATCCATAACAGGCATTCGGCAGTCCATCAAAATCAAAGAAATCTCTTCGCGCTGGCTTTTGAGTTTTTCAAGTGCTTGCTGTCCGTCTTCTGCAACAATACTACGATAACCGAGTTTACTTAACATCTTGCAGGCTATTTTTTGGTTAGTAGGACTATCTTCTGCGACCAAAATTAGTGGAGGCAAAGCTTCTTTTTCAGATATATCTTCTTCCACAAAAGATGGACTGCTGTCATATTGATGTTTGACTAGTATGTTTAATTTTTTCCTTGCAGACAAGGATAAGCGTAGCAGCTCAGAAAGTAGTAAGCTTGCATCCAAGGGTTTGGTTAAAAATCCATCATATCGTCCCAGTAAAGTAGAGGGGATATGCCTCTCAGGTTTCATGCTAAGTAATATCTTTGGTAATGAAGGCGTAGCGACTAGGTCGTTTAACACTTCCTGTTGCTCACTATACTTGTTGCTCGCATGAGCTGATGAGGTGATAGATTGGCTGTACTCATAATCTAATAACAAAACAGGAATGACGGTTTGCTCGTCTTGTTTTAATTTGTTTTTTAGCTGCTGGACAGTGGCTCTCTCTAAAATGCTGTAGGTAGTCACGGATATCGTTAAGTACTCGCATAAACGTTGTAAATGTTTAGCAACTAGAGGTTGATTGATGATAGCGATCAGATGAATATGGGGTAGCTGCGAACAACGATGATATACCGACTGATAAGTGGAATGAGGATAAGGAAGGTAAAGGTTAAATATCGTTTCTTTATCCACCGTAGTGTTTAGTTCGATAAAACCGCCAAGTAACTTAGCGAAGCTATTGGCATCATTCAAGCCAATATTACTGTCTTCAACTAAGTTATGATTGGTTTGGTCACTGTCTTGATTCAAGATGTTAACTAATTGATTTTGTCTCTCAGGAGTAATGGCTGCTCCAGTGTCTTTTACGCTAAACCGAATCCAATAAGGTGTCTGCGCAGGTATTGTAGGGTCATTGTCAGGAGTTAAATACTGATTGCTTACTCGCGTTACTTTATCTTCAGATAAACGATCCACAGTGAGCGCGACATAGCCTGACGTTGTAAAGCTAATGGCGTTTTTCAACAGGTTTAATAGGATATGGTGCAGTCGAATGTAATCAGTTTCGATATAACGAGGACAGCCTGGCGCAAAGAAGTAGATCAATTCTAACCCTTGTTGTCTTATTTCTTTTGTGACTAAATTACTAACCTTTTTGCTTACCTTATAAATATCAACCGTTTCGATACTTAGATGTGTTTTTCTGACTTCAACTTCTTCTGTCGCTAACGTGTCATTGAGTGTCGCTAGCATCTTTTGACTGGTTGCAATCAATGTATTTAGAGTTTTTTTGCCTTGATCCGTCAATGTTGAAGGGTCGATGGGCTCTAACGAATCAATTATCTTCTCTAGTGGTAGCCTTAACTTACGACCTATAAATGCTCGGGCTTCGTTTGATTCATTAATTTGTAATTGCAGTTGTTGGTTGTGCAGCTGTAATTGTTCAATTTGATTGGTAAATTCATCAATATTACTAAGAAGTACCGTAAAGCCGTGAGCTTGCCCGTGTTCACCAAACCATGGGGTGACGTGTAGTTGGTAGGCTTGTTTGTTTTCCAAGCCATAAACTAAGAGTGTACGAGTAACGCGTAAACTCGAGATGTTTTGTAAGAGTATTTGAGTGGCCTCATCTTTCCCTTCAACGAAATCAGTCAGCTGATAGCTCTGCTCCTTCTGCGTAGAAGGAGTGAATACCTGTTCAAAACGCTGATTGTAGAAACTGATTTGATCATGACGTATGCTCATCAACATCGGTAAGGGTGCTTGATCAACCAAACGTTCTAAACGATGAGTCAACGTTTTAATACGCCGATAGTCATTATGTATTTGGTAGCTGGCGCGACTTAGTGCATGACCTAAAAGCATGAACTCGGTAGTAGATTTTTTTTGCAAGAACGGCGGTGGTGTATAGGATTCTTTGGCACGATTACTCAAATTATCGGTATAAACCAGTAATTGTTCCCAGTTGGTTCGACGATTAAGTACATAAAGTAGTGCCATAAAGAAAAATACGATGGCTACCATCAAAGGGAGCCAATAACGATAGGATACCCAGTCGACATCAAAAGGTTCGTGGCGCAATATGATGTAAATTTGATGTCCGCTGTTTAGGTTAATAGTTCCTGTTAATTCATTGCTGTTGACTGTGTAAGAGCTATGATCATTGCTGTTAGAAGTTGATGTACCAATAGTAGGAAAAGTAACGGTAGAAAAGGCAGACTCATTGGTACGGGCATTATGATGAATATAAGTCTGTCCAGAAGGCATCATTAAAATTAGTTGGTAACTGATGCGGTCAAAAGTAGGTTGTTCTAAGATTTTCTTTATTTCATTATCTACAGGCGCTGCATGCTCAACGATATTGTGCTGTAAAGAATGAAACGTATCTATACTGTGTTGCTCGCTATGTTTCTGCAACCCATCAAACAGTGTGACATAGTACAACAGCAACATAACCATTAGAGATAAGGTATAAAAAATCAATAAGCGCTGTAAGGACTGATACTGTTGCATGAAAGCGTTGCCCTATCTCGACACGAAAAAATATAGTGAAATTAAAATGAGGTTTCTACATACAGAAATTGGATTATACGATAGCTAAATTGCCTAAAGGTATAAATGCTTACTTCTATTTATAGCAGAATAACAGCTCTCTGTTTATAGAGAGTGGTTGTTAACATCAAGTTGTTTTGTAAAAGATATAAATAGAACATTTAACTTCCTTTACATTATAAGGATAAACCATGTCATTGGTTATCATGCAGTGAGGCCATCACAATCATGGCACTGCGCCGTAAACTCACCTATAATGAACAAATAAACCTTATATAATTTATGACTATGACTACTCCCACCTTTGATACATCCAATTCGTTCACTGACCATGATACCTCAACTACTAATCGTTTGAGGGTAGTATTTGCCGGGACCCCTGAATTTGCAGCTATCAGTCTATCAGCATTGATCGATCAACAGGAAGCACTCAATATAGAGATAGTCGCTGTTTATACACAGCCTGATCGTAAAGCAGGCCGTGGTCAAAAACTGTCAGCCTCTGCGGTAAAAGAGGTCGCATTAGCGCATGATATCGTTGTAGAGCAACCAGTTACCTTTAGCAAATCTAGCGCAGAGGGCTTAGCTGCACGGCAAACGCTACGCAGCTATCAGCCAGATGTGATGATTGTCGCCGCTTATGGATTGATTTTGCCTATTGGTGTGTTAAATACGCCTACTCATGGTTGCTTAAACATTCATGCTTCATTATTGCCACGATGGCGCGGTGCTGCACCAATACACCGCGCACTGTTGGCTGGCGATGATGAAACAGGTATCACCATTATGCAGATGGATAAGGGCTTAGATACTGGCAATATGATTTACAAAACCAGTGTTCGTATTGAGGCTGATGATACTGCTGCCAGTCTCCACGATAAAATGGCTGATCTTGGTGCGAATGCTATTAGCACTGTATTACAAGATTTGCCACATTATCAAGCACAGGCTGTAGTTCAAGATGAGAGTCAGGCTAACTATGCTGAAAAACTGGTCAAAGCCGAAGGTGATATTGACTGGTCGCAGTCTGCCGCTGCTATTGAGCGCCAAATCCGAGGGCTGACGCCATGGCCAGGTGCGTATACTTTCCTCGAGGAACAACGGGTCAAAGTATTGGCTAGTCTACCTGTCAATACGTCACAGCCAACCAATGAGGCTGCTGGAACGGTTATCAGTGTCGGTCGCAAAGCGATTCTAGTCGCTTGTGGTAAAGAGAATGAAGCTGAATCAGCAGCCACTACGTTAGCCATTACTCGCTTACAGTTTGCGGGTGGTAAGCCAATGACTGCTGAACAAGTTTGTCACGGCAACCAATTAAATGACGGCGATCAATTTACGACAGAATCAAAATAACTTTTACTTATATTTAACCTACTTGCACAAGACGCTATCGATCATACGTCAAGGAAATAAAATTTAATGAGACAAAACAGTACTGCGCCTAGAAACAATAAGCTCAAACCATCAAGCAACCTTATTATGAATGGTAGCGTACGCGTGCGTGTGATTCGTACCTTACTGGCTATCCAAAATGGCCAGTCACTCTCAAGCGTCCTCGACCCATTACTAAATAGTCTGCACGATGGTGATAAGGGCTTTGCCCATGCGTTACTGCTCACGACATTGCGTCAGTGGCATGCGCTGGCACGTTTGCTCGATACGCTAGCAGATAACCCGATTGACGAGGTGGAAGTTCGTACCACTATTCAAGTAGGTTTAGTGCAATTGCTGTATTTAGAAGTGGCTGACCATGCTGCGATTCATGAAACTGTTGAAGCAGCAAAAGAGATTGGATTTGCTCACTCTACTGGTCTAGTCAATGCTATTTTGCGCAAAGTCGCTAAGAACCCAAGTAAGTTTCGTAAGAAGTGTGATAAAAAGCATAGCCTACCGAATTGGCTCGCTTATCAGCTTAAGCAGGATTGGAGCGAGCAGTATGATGAGTTAACACAAGGCTTACGCCAATCAGCTCCGATGTTTTTACGAGTAAACTCGTCGGTTACGTCGGTAGAAGATTATCATCATGCACTGTATGGTGCAGAAATTGATACAGACATCGTTGAACTAACGAGCGGTTTTAAGTTATTGAACGCGTCAGAGTCTGCTACGGCTACAACATTAGCAACCAAAGGTCTTAGACTACATCAAAGTACAGCCGTTAACGCATTGCCTGAATTTGCCCAAGGAACTGCTAGCGTCCAAGACATGCATGCCCAGCTCGCTGCACCGATTATCAACAAAGCATTGATGGCTAAGCTTAGTGCTGAAAACAACAGTGCTAATATAAACAGCTCCGAAGTTACCGACACGGATGGCACTGATAGCGATAGTACTGAAAAAGGAATACATATTTTAGATGCTTGTGCGGCACCTGGTGGTAAGCTTGCTCATTGGTTAGAAATCATAAGTGCTAATGATCAATCATCGTTGTTTCACGTGAAACAAGATAATGCTAAAACATCATCTGTGACTACTAATCTCAAAGTAACAGCTATTGATAATGAAGCACCACGTATCGAGCGTATTCGTGAGAATTTACAGCGTTTGAATTTAAGTCAGCATGATTTGCAGCAAGCAGAGAAAAGTGTCGCACTCAACATCGTTTGTGCTGATGCGACTAGATGGCAGCATGGAAAAAATAAAAAAGCGGCTACTAATGAGCCAGTATTTGATGCGATATTATTGGACTCTCCTTGTACCGCGACTGGGGTGATTCGTCGTCATCCTGATATCAGTATCCTGCGTACTGAAGAGGATGTCGAGCAAACGGTACTATTGCAAGCAGATATTTTGCATAATCTATGGCCGCAACTCAAAGCTGGTGGCTATCTACTGTATGTGACATGCTCTATCTTAAAGCAAGAGAACGTCGAGCAAATGCAGGACTTCATCACTCATCATAATGATGCGGTAGTGATTGAGTTTACGGAGGATTGCAACTGGGGTATCGAACAAGCGATTGGTCGACAGTGCTTACCGATTGATAGCGCAAGTGGTGATGGTTTTTATTATGCGTTGCTACAAAAAACAGCTGAATAAAACGTTTTTAACTATTGAATAACATTATTGTAGACAGGACAAGCTAATGAAATATATCAGTACTCGTGGTCAGACAGCGCCGATGGATTTTAGTGATGTGCTTTTGATGGGACTTGCCCCAGATGGCGGTCTGATGCTGCCTGAGCAGTACCCAAACATCGATAGTGCAACCCTTAATGAGTGGCGTACGCTAAGCTATCCGCAGCTTGCTATGGCGATTATGCAGCATTTTGCCACTGATATTCCTACGGCTGATTTGCAAGATATTATTGAACGTACTTATACCGCTGAGGTATTTGGTAGTGAAGAGATTGTTCCTGTCCGCAAACTTGAAGACAGTTTATATATTCTAGGACTATCAAACGGTCCAACATTAGCCTTTAAAGATGTAGCTATGCAGTTCTTAGGTAATGCCTTTGAATATGTGCTTAAGAAAAAAGATGCGCGTATCACCATTATTGGTGCGACTAGTGGCGATACAGGTAGTGCAGCGGAGTATGCACTACGTGGCAAAGAAAATATCGAAGTCTTTATGCTGTCACCTCATGGCAAAATGAGTGAATTCCAACGTGCTCAGATGTATAGCTTGACCGATAATAATATTCATAACATTGCTATTAATGGTATGTTTGATGATTGTCAGGATATCGTCAAAGCGCTACAGCAAGATGCTGAGTTTAAGGCAGCTTATAATCTAGGTACGGTAAACTCAATCAACTGGGGCCGTATCCTAGCTCAGATTGTTTATTATTTTAAAGCCTACTTCGCTGTGGCTTCAAACAACGATGAAAAAGTCAGCTTTAGTGTACCATCGGGCAATTTCGGTAATATCTGTGCTGGTCATATCGCTCGTGAAATGGGGCTACCAATTGACCGTTTAATTGTCGCAACCAATGAAAACGATGTATTGAATGACTTCTTTAACCAAGGTGCTTATCAACCACGTCCGACTGAAAAAACCTATGTAACGTCAAGTCCTTCAATGGATATTTCAAAAGCATCTAATTTTGAGCGTTTTGTGTATCTATTATTGGATAAAGACAGTGCGCGTGTTCATGAGTTATTTGACGGCGTAAAATCAGGTCGAGGGTTTAACTTATCCGACTTGATGGAAACGGTCAATAACCGTTATGGATTTGCTGCTGGTAAATCCACTCATAACGACCGTCTACAGACTATTAAGGCGCTTTACGAGCAGTACAGTGAATTGGTTGATCCACATACTGCAGACGGAATTAAAGTCGCCAAAGATTTACAGCTAGATGGTGAAATCATAGTTTGTGCAGAGACAGCATTACCAGTTAAGTTTGCTGACACTATCGTGGAATCGGTAGGTCAAATAGACATTGAGCGTCCAGCGCATACCAAAGGTTTAGAAGACCTACCACGGCATGTGGTTATATTAGACAACAAAGCCGAGCTAGTCGCTGAACAAATTCGTCAACATGTCACACCGAATCCTGCTTAGGTAGTTAAGGCTTTTGGGCCTATCGTCGATAAAAAAAGTGTCCACGCAAAAGTTACACTATTGTAATAAAGTGTTTATGATTGTGTTATGGTAGATATAATTGTAATATTAAAAAATAGCGCCAGCAAGTCATCATTGTGCCAGGCGCTTTTTTAGGAATTATTCTAGCCAATTATGCTAAACAGTTACCCTATAGTTACTATGAGAACTTTGTTGATAAGTTGCTGATAAAATTGATTGTTTATTAATTTAAAAAATCTCTACAGTGATAAATTAAATACGATTCTTTATAGCAAACATAGTGGTACATATTGTGGATATAACGATGAAGATGAGCTTAAAAAAGATAGCAAAAGCACTGCTGATTACGACGTTTAGTAGCGCCATGTTGATGAGCACAGCTCAAGCAAACAATCCTCCACCTGCTATCAAAGCTGATGCGCCTAATCGTTATACTGTCAAAAAAGGCGATACCTTATGGGATATCTCAGGTCGCTATCTAGATAGCCCGTGGCGCTGGACAGAAATTTGGGCAACCAATAAGCAAATCAAAAATCCAAACCTTATCTATCCTAATGACGTTCTTATCTTATGTGTGATTCAAGGTAAAACACTGATAGGCGTTGATACAGGTGAAGGCTGTGCTGGCATTGAAAAACAGCTTAATGGGAATGTAGGTACAAGTACGCTCGCGATTACCTCAACCGCTAATAGCGTTCCTCCTATTCCGTGGTCAGCGGTTCAGCATTGGCTTGATAAAACGCTTATCGTTGATCCCCAAGACTTCAATACCACGCCCTATATTCTAGCGTCTAAAAAACGTAATTTGATTACCGCTAGTGGTGATAAGGTCTATGCTAAAGGTGTCCCACTTATCGTGGGTCAGCGTTACGGAGTTTACCGTGAGGGTGAGCTATACGTGGACCCTAAGACCCAAGAAATGATCGGCTTAGAAGTTACACAAGTAGCGACGGGTCTTGTTACGTCTACAGAGAGTAATGGTGTGACTAGTTTGCAGCTTATCGATAGCTATGGCAAAGAAGTGCGTGAAGGAGATCGCGTATTTGTAGAGTTAGACAATGCTATTCCGCCTGTCTTTTATCCAACGCCTGCGAGTGTCAGTCGTGGTGGTATGATTGTACGTGTGATGGATTCTATCAGCTCGGCTGCGAAGGGCAGTGTGGTCGCTATCAATTTAGGTAGCTTGCAGGGTGCTAAGCCAGGTGATGTGCTGACGGTTTATCAAAAAGGACCTTTGGTACGTGATACTAAGGACAACGACACGCCTGTACGCTTACCAAACGAGCCTAGCGGTATGGTGATGGTTTTCAATACCTTTGATCATATCAGCTATGCTTATGTACTAGACTCTGAGTTACCACTTAATATTGGTGATCAGTTATTGCCACCTCCTTATTTATAAATAGTGATAAGGCCTCATTAAGCAATATATTAAACGACATACTAACCTAAGCTTGCTCATACGAGACAGATGACAATGACGACAGTCACCTCTTCTTTATCCGACGATCAGCGTGCTATTTTAGCGCTGTGGTACGAGGTGAATGCGTCGTTATCTGCTTATCACAAACTCATTACCTCTTTTGGTTATCCGCAGCTTGCTTGGCGAGCTAAAGTAGAGGCATGGAAACAGCTAGGTATTCATCATACCCATCTCAAACGTCATGAACAGCCAGAGCAAACACTCGCTAATATCGATAAGATTCAGCAAGCATTGATAGATGGGCGCTATGGTTTGTTATTTGCTGATGATGCCGATTATCCTGCCCAACTCTCACAAATCTACGACCCACCACCCTTATTGTTTTATCGTGGGAATAGCGCGCGCCTACATCAGGCACAAATCGCCATAGTAGGTAGTCGAAAACCCACTGCACATGCGCAAAAAATCACTTTTGATATGGCGCAGTACCTAGCGCAAGCAGGTTACATCATTACTAGCGGTCTAGCTATGGGTGTGGATAAACGTGCGCATTTAGGTGCATTAGCACAGACAGACTCTGACTATCAGGGACGGACAGTTGGCGTGATGGGTACTGGCATTGATGTGAACTATCCCAACCATCGAGATCAGTTGTTTACTAAAATTATCGAGCAAGGTGGCTGCATCATCAGTGAGTTATTACCGCACACTCAGCCGCATAAACATACTTTTCCGCGTCGCAATCGTCTGGTAGCTGGGCTGAGTCTCGCAACCATTGTGACGGAAGCGACGATCAAAAGTGGCTCGCTTATCACTGCACGTCTAACATCTGAGCAGGGTAAACAAGTCTTTGCCATTCCCAGTCATATTGATAATAGTAATGCAGAGGGTTGCCATCATTTAATACGTGAAGGCGCGACCTTAATTTATCATCCTCAGCAAGTACTAGAAGATGTCCATGGCCAGCTTGACTATGATCAAGGCGCTTATAGAACAGCGAACGCGACCAACTCCAATAATTACTCGAACATCACTCAAACTTCTGATGCGCTTGAGACAAAAGTAAAAACTAACTCAATCCAGCCCACTGGCCAGCAACCATCCTCTGAGATAAAGCCTGCTCGCAGCACAGTCGTTGTGCCTGAGCATTTAGCTACAATCTATGAGCAACTTGATTGGCATGGGCAGGATTTAGATGCGCTTGTTAGTGCAACCAAGCTTGTACCACCGCAGTTGATTGGTCAGCTAATGGAGCTTGAGCTAATGGGTCTCATCAGCGAACAAGGCGGACGATATTTACGCGTTTAAAACATTGTGAATACTCCTTATTAGACATTGGCATAGGTAGCCTTAGTTATAGACTATCCTAGACAATATCTTTCTTGTGGTATTATTAGAATTTACTTCAATGAACCGTTTAAGTCATGAGCCAACCTACACCTCTTATCACTGATTCTACTATCCAAGCTGCTAAATGGCTTAAAGACGGACAGCTTCTCGCCTACCCCACAGAAAGCGTTTGGGGTATTGGTTGTGATCCTTATGATCAAGTGGCTGTTCAACGTATATTGGATATCAAACAACGTCCACAAGCCAAAGGCATGATAGTCGTTACTGATAGTGTATCTCGCTTGGCGTCTCTGCTAGCATCTTTAAACGATACTCAGCGCCAGCAAGTTCTTGATAGTTGGCAGGTAGATGGTAGGGGAGGTGCGCTGCAAAATAACCAAGCACATACTTGGTTATTGCCAATTCCTCAGCCGCTTGCGAGCACTGTACCCACTTGGATTACGGGTCAGCATCAGACTATCGCTGTTCGAGTTATCTCGCATCCTATAGTCCGTCAACTTTGCCAGCAGATGGTTAGTGAACAGAATCCATTTGGTCTGTTAGTTTCTACAAGCTGCAACCCCTCAGGTCAAACACCTGCTAGCACCTTTAAAGCCGCCTATGCTTATTTCGAAGGCGAGATTGGTTACTTGCAAGGTGATACGTTGGGTTATACCTTACCTAGCCAGATTCGTGATGCAACGACAGGTTTCGTCGTTCGATAGCTTTCGCTATAAAATTTCTTAAACTTCTCAAATACAATTACTTGTCATACAAAGTGATAGATATTGCTGCGCCTTATTTATTTGAACGTTTATAACTTAAGTACTTCCTAGTTTGGTTATCTCTCTCCACACTCCTTTACCAAAAGTATGTAAAAGTCGTTTTGATAAAAACCACAAAAAAGTAGACGATGGTTACAACAGGCTAGTCTTTGTTGAACGATGAGCAATTCAACAATAAGTCATAGCGGCTATATTTGATGTATATAGGGAGTAGGGTATGAATATTTTAATTAGTGGCGGCTCAGGATTTTTGGGAGGTGCATTCAGTCGAGAACTAACAGCACGGTATCGCGCGCAAAATAAAAACGTGACGATTACTTGGTTAACTCGTGACGCAAGCCAAGCGCATCCCAATGATATCAATATGATAACTTATGACGAGCTTACGACTTCTGATATGAGCTTTGATGTCATAATGAATTTAGCAGGTGCTGGGATTGCAGACTCTCGTTGGAGCAATGCGCGCAAAGAACAGTTGATGGCCAGCCGTATCAAACCTACTCAATCGATAATTGATTTTATTGCACGTGCTAGCACAAAACCTAAGTTACTAGTGAGCGGCTCAGCAATCGGCTGGTATGGTACACAAGGCGACAAGTTATTGACTGAAAACAGCGACTATAAGACAGATTTTGCTCATACATTATGTGATGAATGGGAGCGCTTGGCACTCAGAGCGACTGATTATAATGTTCCTGTGGCTATAGTTAGAACAGGTGTGGTGATTCACCCTGAGGGCGGTATGGTGGCTAAATTATTGCTGCCGTTTAAATTTGGCGTCGGTGGACAGTTGGGTGATGGACAGCAGATGATGAGTTGGATCAGCCGTGAGGACTGGGTCAGTGCAGTTATCTTTATTATTGAGCAGCACCTTGCCAAACAATTTGGTCATGAACAGAGATTTTCACACAATGATAATGTCATAGAAACGACAAGTGATACGCTAGCCTTTGTTTATAATCTCACGGCACCCAATCCTGTGACTAATCATACTTTTACCAAAGCACTTGGATCTTGGTTACAGCGTCCTACATTTTTTACTTTACCAGAGTTTCTGCTCAAGCTGATGTTTGGGGAGATGTCGACGTTGCTTATCGATGGGCAAAAGGTGCTACCACAAGCGCTATTAGATGCAGGTTATTCGTTCAAACATTCAACACTGCAGCAAGCATTAGAAGATCAGAAATAGGTATATGTCAATTGTTTCATGTGAAACATTAATGCTCATTTTTCGATAACCGCTTATTGAACCGTATTTATGTCTGAGGGCAGTCCATGCGTTATGCGTTTTTCTTCACTATCTTTTTACTATTGCAGTTATTTAGCTTGGGTACAGTATTAAGCATACAATGGTGGCTCCAGCCTTGGACGACGTCCACATTACAAACAACGATATGGGCCAGTATATTTATTATTACTAATAGCCTATTAGTATTGAGCGTAAAAAGAGTATTTGCTAACAGTTATCGCTGGGTTAGTGGTTGGATGCTAGTCATGCATTTTGTGATACTGACGGCATTAGCAGTGAGTCTACTCTACGGAGGGTATCTGCTAGTAATTGCTTTATCAGACAGTATGTCGTATCAATCTAATGAGATAGCTATAGGGTTAAGAGTACTAGCGCTATTCCTATTGTTAGCACTATTCAGCTACTCATTATATAGCGCCTATTCTCCTGTCGTGCGCAAGCTGTCTATCAAGATAGATAAACCTTTGGCCAAGCCATTACGCATTGCAGTCGCTAGTGACTTGCATATAGGGCGATTATTTGGTGTGAAAGCTATAGATAGATTGCATCAACTTATGGTTCGTTCTGGTGCAGATATACTGCTGATGCCAGGAGATATCATGGATGATAATACAGATGCGTTTAATGACTATCATATGGAGCAAAATTTAGCAGAATTGTGCAGTAGTCTGCCACGTGGTGTCTATGCAACGTTGGGCAATCATGACTTATATGGCCATGAGCGGCCTATTAGCGAAGCACTACAAAATGCAGGTGTACAACTGTTAAACGATGAGGTGCTCTGTATTGAGCATGAAGGTCAACCAGTATGGTTGGTTGGACGTTTTGATAATCATAAACGTCAACGAGTAGCGACTACTGACCTACTTGCGCAAGTAGATACGTCGCAGCCAGTGATACTGTTAGACCATAGACCGAGCGATATAGACAATCACAGTCAATTACCTATCGATTTACAAGTCTCAGGGCATACTCACAACGGTCAAATATTCCCTGCTAATTTTATTGTAAATGCTATCAATCGATTGGGTTATGGCTATGAGCAGATTGGTAAAGGACACTTTGTTGTGTCTTCTGGTTATGGTTTTTGGGGTATTTCCTTTCGGTTGGGGTCGCGTTCAGAGATTTGGTTAATTACGCTCTCTGGCAGTGCAAATTAGTTAGATGTAAAACCATTAATTAGGTAGCTAACAGTTTATGCAGCTAACCGCGATTGCGTACTGATAATCTCACGTACAAAGCTGCTAAAACTGTGAATGATATTGTTTGTCTCTTGTCCAAGACCTTGGTGAATGCTCATTAAATGAATAAAGCCATGTGGTGCGCCCAGTACTGTATGTGCCTCTACAGCAACGCCATAGCCCTCTAATTGCTTTGCATAAGCAAACGCCTCGTCACGCAATACATCAAGCTCAGAAGCCACAATGTAAGTTGGGCAAACTTTACTATTATCGCCCAGCATAGGTGAGTTCAATACGTGTAGGCGAGGCAGCAAGCTATTCTCCAAACAAGCAGCATCAAATACTGCTACATCAGCATGGTCTAACAGCAGTCCTTCGCCATATATCTCCCAACTTGGATAATCTGTCTCAATATCCGTGACTGGGTATAAAGGCATTTGAGCTAAGGGTTTGAGTAGTTCCTTCAATAAACTGTACGTCTTCTGCCCATCCATACCTAGGTCCGTCCATGCCCTTTTGCTCGGCGCTGTCAGTTGCTGCGCCATGAGAGTAGATAGTCCACCCCCTGCGCTATCACCTGCTAAGACGATACGAGAAGGTAATGCGCCTAATTTATCACAGTGTTCAACCAACCAAGCATACGCGGTGATACAGTCTTTTAGTGCTGCTGGAGCAGGGCATTCAGGCGCCAATCGGTAATCAACACTAACAACAGACCATCCAGTCTGCTCACAGACCGCATGGCAGAATTCATGATGCGTATCAACGTCACCAATACAGAAACCGCCACCATGAAAGAACAGCATCACTGTTTCATCGGGATTATAGATACGTTTTCTTCTGAAACCAGACTTTTTATCACCTGCTTTATAGCAACGAATCGTCATATCGCCATCATCAGCATTGGCAATCACCTCGTTTTTCCAGCTAACAGATGAGTCACTTCTTTTGGTAAAGGGCGTTATATTACTTAGCATATTGCTATTGGCTTGCTGCCATACCTTAGGTG
Source organism: Psychrobacter sp. AOP7-C1-14 (assembly GCF_052376135.1). Classification (NCBI taxonomy): domain Bacteria; kingdom Pseudomonadati; phylum Pseudomonadota; class Gammaproteobacteria; order Moraxellales; family Moraxellaceae; genus Psychrobacter; species Psychrobacter sp. AOP7-C1-14. Next base: position 227,692 of record NZ_JBQSVH010000002.1, read on the forward strand.
ATTGCATGGCTACCGCATCAGCAGTAAATTTCTCACGTAATTCTGGCATTGGCATAAGTTCTAACGGTGTTTTGAGGTAGTTGTTTACTGCAAAGATAAGGCGCAGATGAGCATTTGCATGTAGATACTGTTTTGAGTTGGGACCTTTCAGGTAACCAATCATGCCCTCTAATATAGGATCTGGTAGGTAGCCTAGACCCTTCATTGCATAATGCAATGTATGCTGCTGGTAATTTGTTATAGGGTTATAGGTAAGTATTTTCTCTTTAACGCTTAGACGTTTTTCTAACGAGTCAAATAACTTTTCACCTTGGTTCGACGGTTTTTTTGACGCTAATTGCAATGTCATCAATGCTTTATTCAGTAAAGTATTGATAGATAAATTTCTTGAATTAGACATGATAGCTCTCATAAATGATTTTTAGCGTGCATTTGAGTGTAGGCGATACTATTTATGGTAATAATAAGACGGTGAACAAAGCAACAGCGTGTCTTTTGGTAATAGCTTGATTAATAAGCGTAAAGCACTTGGAATAAATAGCCGCTTTTTGTTCTTTTTGTGAGCGAATATTAAGGTTTATTGGCA